>NZ_JACJOY010000073.1:0-62901 GCF_014695815.1 Trichocoleus sp. FACHB-6 | reverse complement strand
GACAAAGAATATCGCGTTTAGTAAGAAAAACTCTTTCGTTCTCTAAAAAACTCTCCAATCATATAGGAGCTATCTGGTATTTTATTCATGAGTATAACGCCAGTTTATCTATAGAGCAAAAAGCTTGATTATCATTACTATGCAGGACTACCTGTTTCACAACTGCTGGTAAATGAACGCGCAGCCCATCTTTGGGGCGACAGGTGGGACTTGTACAGAATCTAAACTTTGATTGGGTACAAGTTCCCACTGGTAGCCGCGCAGTAAATGGGCGGCGACTATTTTCATTTCCATTTTGGCAAATGCAATGCCAACACAGATTCTAGGCCCGCCACCGAAACCAATTAAAGTAAAAGGACGCTGTTTGTGTTCTTGGCGTTGGGGGCTGAAACGGTCTGGATCGAAACACTCTGGTTTGGGGTAAATTGTTGGTATGGGATGGGTTTCCAGAATTGAATATAGCGCCATCCACCCGGCGGCAACATGGTAGCCTTTAAACTCAAAGGGTTTAACGACACCGCGAAAGCCGCCACCGGCTGGCGGATGCAGTCGTTCAATTTCGCAGAAAATTTGTTCTGGATAAGGTATTTGCCTTCAGCGGGCAACAAGCGCCCCCTGAAAGCAAGGCGACTCAAGCCGCGCTGTCGCTTTCATCCACCGGATAAATCATGGTGGCCTTTAGCTTCTATATCTTTTATGAAAAATCAAGTTTATATCTATATTATTGTTTTGAGATTTCTCAAAAAGCCATCTACTTCAGGAATGGGTTTAGTTGTTTATGTGAACTAAGTTAAAGTTTTTTCTGTTCTGTGTTCCAAGCCTCTGTACTTCTGGGAATCCTAAGATTATAGAACTTGGATCAAAAGCAGTGGGATACTACGACTTTAACGATCATTTTTGGTCGCCGCAGGAAGTTTGTGGCAAGGTGTCAAAAAAAGATGCTCCAAAACGATTTTGGAAAACATGGAAACTGGTAGAAGTTGTTGCGACTAGCCTAAAGCGCGTTTCATTTGGCAGATTATAGAGGTTTAAGTAAAGGTTTTTGGGTAGATGCAGGGGAAAATAAAATTCCTCTGCATCTAATCCTCACTAGACAAGCGAATTCACTTCTCAACCCAAGTTTAAATCTGTCACCGCACCAACACTGCTAGACGATACCAATTTGGCATATTTTGCTAATACGCCCTTTGTATAACGGGGTGTGGGTGGTTGCCAAGCAGCACGTCGTCGCTGTAATTCTTCGTCGGTGACGTTGAGGTTTAACAGCCGATTTGGTGCGTCTATGGTAATGCTATCGCCTTCTTCAACGAGAGCGATCGCGCCCCCTACAGCCGCCTCTGGTGCCACATGACCGACTACCATCCCATATGTACCGCCAGAAAAGCGTCCGTCCGTAATCAAGCCTACAGCATCTCCCAAGCCAGCACCGATAAGGGCAGAAGTAGGAGCCAGCATTTCCCGCATTCCTGGGCCACCTTTGGGGCCTTCGTAGCGAATCACCAGCACATCACCACGATTAATCTTGCCCGCCAGAATTGCCTGTAAGCAAGCTTCCTCAGATTCAAACACCCGCGCAGGGCCTGTCATTGTTGGTATTTTGACTCCGGTAATTTTAGCGACAGCCCCCTCTGTTGCCAAATTTCCTCTCAGGATGGCTAAGTGTCCTTGTGCATACATGGGGTTATTCCAAGGACGGATGACATCTTGGTTAGGGGATGGCTCCTCTGGCACATCGGTCAATACTTCGGCGATTGTTTGCCCGGTGACGGTGAGGGCATCGCCGTGCAGTAGACCGCTTACCAGGAGCATCTTCATTACCTGCGGTATTCCACCAGCTTTGTGTAAATCATTTGCTACATAGCGACCGCTAGGTTTGAGATCGCACAGTACGGGAACTTTGGCGCGAATTGTTTCAAAGTCGTCGAGAATTAATTCTACGCCGACGGCGTTAGCGATCGCCAGCAAATGCAAAACGGCATTTGTGGAACCGCCCACTGCCATGATCACAGAAATGGCATTTTCAAAAGCCTGGCGGGTGAGAATCTGACGCGGCAAAATTTGTTTTTTAATTGCTTCTACCAGCACAAAGGCAGATTTTTCTGCACTGTCGGCTTTTTCTGCATCTTCTGCTGCCATCGTCGAGGAATAAGGCAAACTCATGCCCATTGCCTCAAAAGCACTAGACATGGTGTTAGCAGTGTACATTCCACCACAGGAACCAGCACCAGGACAAGCCTTGCGTTCTACTTCCTGCAACTCCATCTCGTCAATTTTCCCAGCGCTGTATTGTCCGACAGCTTCAAAGGAACTGACAACAGTCAAATCGCGCCCGTTGTGATGACCGGGTTTAATCGTACCACCGTAGACGAAAATGGCGGGAATATTTATTCGAGCGATCGCAATCATCGCTCCTGGCATATTCTTATCGCAACCGCCAATTGCCAGTACCCCATCCATACTTTGCCCGTTACAGACTGTTTCAATCGAGTCTGCAATTACTTCTCGCGACACCAGGGAATATTTCATTCCCTCCGTCCCCATCGAAATGCCGTCACTGATAGTAATCGTGCCAAACTTCTGAGGCATTGCACCAGCTTCTTTAGCCCCACTCTCAGCCCGTGAAGCCAACTCGTTTAACCCCATATTGCATGGAGTAATAGTGCTGTACCCATTGGCAATGCCTACAATGGGTTTAGTGAAATCCTGATCCCCAAAACCCACAGCACGCAACATCGCCCGGTTGGGCGATCGCTGTACGCCTTGGGTTACGACTTGGCTCCTGAAATTGTCCGGCATTCTCTATCCTTTACTGGCTATCAGCCATTACTCGAAGAGCTTTGATTTTCTTGGCGCTTGAGACCAAAATCTCTCTATTAACTAGATTACAGGAATCTCCCTGTGAAATAGCTGTCTTTTGAGTGCTGATAAGCGCCGAGGTATTTTGTAACAATTAGACTTAACTTAACGGACTAGAGCAGTCAAGTTACGAATAGGATTTTGTAGCAAATTTTGACACTAGCAATAGCGGTTATCTGGATGACTAAGGCGATGCCAATGTCCTCAATCGCGAGTTCGTTAGCTCTTGCGAGATAAGAGTGACTTTCTCCCACCCTAAAGCTTACGGTTATAGTGTAAGCTCTGCCGAACTCGCGGCTACTAGCTCTTGAAAGTTCCCATGACAGCCGACGAGAGCATCTACATCGGCTGTCTAACAATTAAGTAAGCCGCACCCTGACTCAAACGTGATATCCACCGTTTTTGAGTCTCGATCAAAGTGAAGGATCTAATACAAATGTCCGCTGTACCTTTTTACCCAAAAGGTTTTACGCCCTCAAGGTTTCACGGTGAGTATAACTTCTTACCTCAACGTGTCTTGGTTCCGTGTGAAAACTTCAAATTTTCGATTCCGACACCGATTTTTGGTGTCGATTTTCTATCATTCCACTATTGGGCGGTGGGTATAGAGCGCGATCGCCAATCACCAGACGCTATGGGAAAGAGCTTGAGAGCCTTTTTTATCAATAGCGGCAGTACCTATGAGGGAGGTCTAGATGGATGCCGATGAAGTGAAACAGCTCTACGCCGCAGGTCAAAGGGATTTTCGGGAAGTAAACCTGCGGAAGGCAGACCTGATGGGCATTGACCTTAGCGAAGTCAACTTACGAGGGGCGGATCTGCGCGAGGCTAACCTGATTGGGGCATTAATGATCGGCGTTAACCTCCGAGAAGCGAATATGGCTGGTGCCATCCTACGTGCTAACCTGAGCGAGGCTAACCTGATTGGAGCCAACCTGAGCGAGGCGAATCTGAGTGAGGCGAATTTGAGCGATGCTAGCCTGCGAGCCGCAAATATGAGTGGAGCCAACCTGAGAGGAGCTAACCTGAATTACGCTCTTTTAAGTGAAACTATTCTCCGCGATGCCAATCTCAGTGGAGCAAAACTCATGTATGCACCCTTGAGTCGAGCCAATTTGACGAATGCCATCTTAGTTGGAGCCAACATGGAAGGTGCTAACTTGACGAATGCCATCCTGATTGGAGCCAACATGGAAAAGGCAAATTTATCCAACGCTATCTTGAATGGAGCGTCTGGCATTGGAGCGAACCTAACTGCGGCAGACTTGAGCCGAGCTAATCTAAGCGGAACCAATCTGACAAATGTCAATTTGTCTAAGGCAAATCTTAGAGGAGCAAATATATCTTGGGCAACCCTGCGGGGAGCTAATCTCAGCGGAGCCAACCTGTACCGGTCAAAATTATGCTGGTCAAACCTGACTGGGGCAATTTTAACTGAAGCTGTTTTGATCGATGCCAACCTAAATCGGGTTAACCTCCGCGATGCGGACATGAGCGGTGCCATAATGCCTAATGCAGCCACTCACGAATAGCTACCGAGTTGTGCGATTTTAGATTGAAGAATTGGCGATTAATGTATCCCAAATTCTTAATTTCAAGCTAATCGGAAGCAATTTAGAGGCAGTAAATATGGATGAAGATGAAATTTTAAAGCGATATGCTGCTGGAGAACGGGATTTCCGGGAAGTGGATCTCAAAGGAGCCAACCTAGAAGGAGCCAACCTGCGTCAGAGCGATTTAAGGGAAGCAATTTTAGAGGGTGTCAACTTGGTGGGAGCCAACCTGCGGGGGGTAAACCTGAGCAAAGCCGATCTCAGCGGAGCTAACTTGAGCCGGTCTGACCTGACTGGTGCTGATTTAACAGGTGCCGATCTAATTGGGACGAATTTTGATAATGCTAGATTAATTGGTGCCAGACTGGTTAAAACTGAGCCGATTGGAGCTGAACTCTCCGGAGCCAACTTGACGGGGGCGAATCTGACTGGGGCAGATTTGAGAAGGGCAAACCTGAGCTATGCTAACCTCAGCGATGCGATCCTCTGTCAAGCAAACCTGAGTAGCGCCCTACTAATTGGGGTTAATCTGAACAGAACCGACTTAATGGAAGCGAATCTAACTCAAGCCGACTTAACTGAAACCGACCTGAGTGGAGCCGATTTGAGCGGGGCAAATTTGGAAGGGGCGGTCGTGCCAATAGTTGGCGATAACTCTACTATAAATTTATGAGCTACAGAGAAGCGATCGTCACCCGAATGCGATCGCCCTCTACCATTGATTTGTAAAGACGCGATGCTCCTCGCGTCTCTACTTTTTTGAGCATAGAAAATTTACTAGCTCATGGTATCTTGACCGATAACTTGCCCCTTGAGAGTTTTAAACTCTTCTGATAGCTCCTGACGATTAGAGGCCCGCAGTAGATAACGGTACACAAACCAAGCTGAGTAGCCAATTCCTACCAGTTCAAAAGTAGGCGCTAGCAGGGGAATATCATTGATTGCATCTAGCACCGCCAACGTCACCTTAACGGTGATGACACTAGCCAATATCAGACCCAACGTGGTAAGCGGACGCTGGTACTCGGAGAAAAACTCACCCAAGTACTCTGGTAATTCTGCGAAGAATCCGGAAATTTGTTCTCCAATTTGCCGCCACTTTTCTGATGATTCGCTGGCTGGCGGTAGTGCTGCCAAGCCCCCCGGTGCGTCAACTTTCACTTCTACCTTGGTCTTTTCCGCATCTGGGGCGATATCAGAATATTCAGATGTTTGCATGGTATCCATTTCCTCCATATGGTTGTCTTAAGTACCACTGTTTATCGTTTATGCAACACAGCTGGGTACAATTACGGGGTGAATTACTTTTGCTCATATTATCAGACACCCCTGAAATACTTCATTGACTCCAGCATTTTTTCTGTTAAAACTTAGTGATAATCCGGACTGAGGCGGTCATACATCCCCCAAAAGCGGGACTAGAGGAAATAAAAAAATAAAAAAATAAAAAAACTTTTTTGCTGGCTATTAGTTTCAGGTAGATGAATGAGAAACAAGAGCCTAGAGGTATACGGTGGAGGTATTTCTTGACAACGCCAAAAAAAATACCTGGAATCAACCTGGAATCAATAAGTTACTTTAATTAATTTTTAACTATTCATTAAACCTTGGTGGTCGTATTCCATCACTTTCGCGTAGTCGCCCAAAGCATAGCAAGCGACTCTGAGACTTCCTAGGGCCTGCCCCTCTATCCGGCGGTCTTGGAGGACTCGTGCCATCAATAAGCGTTGCTCGTAGTATTCAATTGCTGTAGCGTAGTCTCCCAGTGCCTCGTAAGCTACTCCTAGATGGGAAAGTGCCTGCTCTTGGGCGCGGGGGTCATTTATAGCAATAGCGATCGCAAGGCGCTGTTTAGCATACTCAATTGCCGCTTGGTAGTCACCTATGGCATAGCAAGCATTCCCCAAGTTTCTCAGAATTTGTGCCTCGACCCGGCGATCGCCACTTTGCTGCACCAGTACCAACCGCTGCTGATAGTAATCAATTGCCTTGGTGTAATCCCCTACGGCATAGCAAGCATTCGCCAGATTTCTCAGGATCTGCCCCTCTGCCTGATCGTCTTGGATATTCCGCGCTACTGTCAAAGCCTGATTCTGGTAGTCAATGGCGTTAATGTAATCTCCTAGAGCCTTGTAAGCTAGTCCGAGATTGTTCAGCGCCGCCACTTCTCCTGTGGAGTCTTTGAGTTCTCGCACCACCATTAGACTCTGTTGCTGATGCTCAACGGCTTTGGCGTGGTTGCCCAGGTGACGGTAGGCATTACCGATATTTCCTAGTGCCTGACTTTCTAAACGTCGGTCTTGGATGACTTGGGCGATCGCTAAACTTTGCTTAGAATACTCAATTGCTTTGGCAAAGTCTCCCAAGGCATAATACACGAGTCCGAGATTGCCAAGGGTTCTTCCCGCTCCCCGTCGGTCTTTGAGTTCGCAGTAGGCTGCGTGAGCCTCTTGAAAAGACTGCACGGCTTCCTCCAATTGACCATACTGGTGCTGCTGCACCCCTTGCTCGATCAGTTGGTCGGCTTGTGCTTTTGGTAAATGGTTTTTCGTTGTCGGCACCTCGCTACCAGCGGTGTTATTACTCGTAGACACAAGGGTTTCCCGCCCCTCCTGAGGTATGATGCTTTCTGGTTCGCAGTTGTGGTATGTAACCGGGCAATCCATTTTTTTCTCTCAAGACCTTGATTCGCTAGCACCCCGAAACGGCATGAGGCTATTGTTGTCTCTTTCTATAGTTCCCGAATTGGCAAGTTAATTTACCATGAGTTGCTCAAATTCTGGGAAAAAGTTTGATAAAGACAGCAAAAAGCTTGTGTGAAGAACAAAGGGAGGCTAAAGCCTCCCTAATTCTGCTTTCATTTATATCGCGACGGGTGAACCCTCAAGCGGAAACCTGAGTCAGAACGCGATCGCTATTTTGCATCTCAGCTGCGTCTGCAACGGTGTCAGTGCAGTAAACTTCACAAGAATTATTCGGGCTTTCAACCAGTTTTATCTTATGCAGCTCAGCTCCTAGTTCCCGAATCGGAGAAGACAGAAGATTGCGAATATGCACGGCGATGTTTTCTGCCGTGGGAACAACTAAGGCAAAATAGGCAATGTCTTTGTTCAGGAACGTATGATCGAACGGCTCCACCACATAGTCATCTACTACCTTTTGCAAAGCTCCTAAATCGACAAGCATCCCAGTGCGGGGGTCAATTTCGCCTTTGACCGTCACTTCCAGATGATAATTGTGACCGTGACCATTGGGACGAGCGCATTTGCCATAAATCTCGCAGTTTTCTTCATAACTGAGATCGGGAAGCGCTAGCCGATGAGCAGCGCTAAAGTGGGTACCAATTGTCAGATAAGCTTCCATACCGTTTCCTTGATAGTCAGCCCAGAGTTCAGGATGTTCAAATAGTTGAATATTTACCAGCGGTAAGTGAGGAGCGAGTCGCTGCCAAATGGTTCGCGCTAGATTTTCTGTTGTGGGTAGAGTTTGTTGAAATTCCGACCAGGCATCGTTTAGATAAGAGAAGTCTAACTGGCTGGTGACTTCCTGCTTAATAACTCGTTTTACCTGTGACAAGTTCTGCACCATCCCATACTTATCCAGTTCGCCCGCCAAGGAGACAAACAGAACATAATTGTGTCCGTGTCCAGGCGACTGAGTGCAGCGACCAAAGCGCTCAATATTCTCTGCTTCACTCAGTTCTGGCAACCAGTACCGATGACTTGCTGAAAACTGAGCGCGGCGGTTAATGATGCATCTCATATTTTCTTTATCAGTCAAATTGTAAAGTTACATTAAAAGTTCTTTTATCAGGATAATCTAATTTCCGCTGTTGTTCTTTAAGTTTTACTAAATTTGAGTATTTATGCTGAAAAATGTCGGAAAGCAAAGTGATAATTCCGGTTATAGAATAGCGCTTGAGATTATGCAACACTGGATCTTGGGAGAGAGTAGGCGCAGGTGGTTGCGGACTCGTTCATACCGAGTCTGAGGAAAGTCCGGACTCCCGAAAGACCAAACTTGCTGGGTAACGCCCAGTGCGGGCGACCGTGAGGATAGTGCCACAGAAAGATACCGCCAACCAATTTTGGATTTTAGATTTTAGATTCAAAATTGCTTGGTAAGGGTGCAAAGGTGCGGTAAGAGCGCACCAGCAGCGTCGAGAGTCGCTGGCTCGGTAAACCCCGGTTGGGAGCAAGGTAGGAACCACGGTTGGTCTTTTCCCGGTTCCGCTAATTTAACCGCTTGAGGCATCTGGTAACAGGTGTCCCAGATAGATAACTGCCCTCCTGGCGGCACAGCTGCTAGGTAGAACAGAACCCGGCTTATGTCCGACTCTCTCCCTCTATTTTTGATAGGGGATTTTGGGGCAAAGCATTTGTGAGCAAAAATTGTAATTGATCTCAGGCAATTATCAGGGGCAATGCTTCGCCCCTATATCGGTTTATGACTTTCAAAGATCCTCGCCGTCAGAAGCAACTAGAGAAATTAATTCAAAAATTGGGACTCCCAGAACAGGCACCAGTGCAATGGTCGCTTCTTGATTTAGCGCTGACGCACCCAACAGTCTCGCCATCGGGAAATTATGAGCAACTGGAGTTTTTGGGGGATGCCGTAGTGCGGATGGCTGCTTCTGAGTTGTTATGGGAAATTTATCCGAATTGTTCGGTGGGTGAGTTTTCGGCGATTCGGAAGGTATTGGTGAGCGATCGCACTCTCGCCCGAATTGCTGATAGTTATGGGCTGGATCGCTACCTACTGGTTTCTGAAAGTGCTGCTGGCGATAAAGCAGGTTTGACATCGCGGATGGCAGACGCTTTTGAAGCTGTGCTGGGCGCACTCTACCTAAGTACGCATACATTGGAACTGGTGCGCCCGTGGCTTGACCCTCACTTTAAATATCTGTCATCAGAAATCCGCACTGACCCAGCCTACCAAAATTATAAAGATGCCCTGCAAGAATGGACGCAAGCCCATTACCAAACACTTCCAGAATATCGCGTCAAGGAAAACAGACGATTTCATGGCGATCCAGAGCGTTTCGCAGCTGAGGTTTGGTTTCAGGGGCGGCTATTGGGTCAAGGCAAAGGACACTCTAAAAAAGCTGCCGAACAAGCTGCGGCTAAGGAGGCTTTTTTAAGCATAGGCGATGAAGAATGAGGGATTGGGGATTGGGGATTGGGAATTGGGGACTGGGGATTGGGGATTGGGAAAAAGTCTTACCTAGCCTCCTGTTCCCAGTCCCTAGCCCCTAGTCCCCAGTTCGGTCAGAAGTTATTCTGGAGTTTAAACTGATTGTTCAAAGTTTAAATTAATGGCTGATAGCTTAGAGAGGATTGGGGTTGCTGTGTTGGGCGCTGGGCGATGGGGAGTACACTTGGTGCGAAATTTTCTGGCGCATCCCCAAGCTCGCCTAGTGGCGGTGGTAGACCATAGCCGCGATCGCTTGGAGGCAGTAAAAAAGCGGTTTGAGTTAAACTCTGATGTAGTTCTGGCAACTGAGTGGTCACAAGTGCGCTTGATGCCAGAAGTTCAGGCAGTAGTGATCGCTACCCCAGCTTCTTCGCACTACAATCTGATCGCTGATGCTTTACGTCTTGGCTATCACGTCCTGGCAGAAAAACCTCTTACCCTTGACCCATCTGAATCTTTGCAACTGTGCGAGTTAGCTCAACAACAGCAGCGGCAACTTTTTGTAGACCACACCTATTTGTTTCATCCAGCTGTTGAGCGCGGCAAAGCTGTGGTTCTCTCAGGAATTTTGGGAGATTTGCGTTATGGTTACGCCACCCGTACCCATTTAGGGCCAGTGCGCTTTGATGTTGATGCTTTATGGGACTTAGCCATTCACGACATCGCTATTTTTAACAACTGGCTTTCGGAAACACCTACTCAAGTGCAAGCCACTGGTACTGTCTGGCTACAGGAAGCCGAATCCCAAATCCCAAATCCACAATCCAATACCCCTCAATCCCCGCTAAAAAAGGGGGGTCAAAATACAAGCGGTTTGGCTGATTTAGTTTGGGTGACGCTTACCTACCCCAGTGGCTTTCAAGCATTTATTCATCTGTGCTGGCTTAATCCTGATAAACAGCGACGTTTGTGTGTAGCGGGAAGTGAGGGAACTTTAATTTTTGATGAGTTACAGACAGAGACACCCCTAACTATTCAGCATGGACGGTTTGAAAAAACCGATAGTAGTCCTTACACGCCAGTTAATCAAAGCCTTGAAGTGGTCAGCCTGGAACCGGGCGAACCATTAGGGAGAGTTTGCGATCGCTTTCTTTTATCTATCCGCCAAAACCAACCTTCTGAGATTTCTTCCGGTTGGGTTGGTATCCAGCTAGTACAGATTCTCAGTTGTTTGAGCGAATCCTTGCAACAGGGAGGACGAACAGTTATAGTTCCCCAGGCAATTAAAAATTAGGGATTGTTCAATTTTTCCTTTTTAATTTTTAGCTCCATTGGTAGATTCAATTGGCAAAGCTGAAGGATCTAATATAGGCAAAGTAATCTCAACCGCCGTGCCAAAACCTATCCCAGCACTCGACAAAGTAATGCTACCTCCCATTAATTCCATTAAGTTTCGGGAAATAGCAAGACCAAGGCCTGTGCCGCCAAACTTACGTGTGGTTGTACCATCAATCATCACAAAGGGGCGAAAGAGTTTATGCTGTTGAGCCGGTTCAATACCTATCCCGGTATCCTGAACCGTCACAACAACAAGCAAAGGCGGTGAAAGGCGTTCTTTGGCAGAACTCAAGGCTGTTGGCGAGAGGCTGCGAGAAAGGCTAGAGACGGATTCTTCAGGTCTTGCCTCTTGCCCTCCTACTAAGGAAGGGCTAGGGGAGGAGAGGCTACCCACAGCCTCTTTGCGATGATGGGTCTCTATACGGATGGTAATAGTGATGCTGCCTTTGTCGGTGAACTTCGTGGCGTTGCCAACGACATTTAGCAGCACCTGCTTGAGCTTTGCGGGATCAGCATGGACAGTAATCGGCTCTTGCAGGTCTGGCGTAATGAACTCTAACCCTTTCTGATGAATTTGAACAGCCTGTAAATCAATCACATCCTTGAGCAACTTTCGCAAATCAAGTGGCTCTAAGACTACGGAAAGCTTGCCTGCTTCAATTTTGGCAATGTCCAAAACATCATTGATAATTCCCAGCAGGTGAATCGCTGCATCATCGGCTCGCTGTAAAAAATCCATTTCCTCTTCTCGATCATCGCAGCAGTCATCCCGTACCAGTCGGATGCAGCCAATGATGGCATTTAGAGGGGTTCTTAATTCATGGGAAGTATTCGCCAGAAACTCATTTTTCAGTTGGTTAGCTGCTTGTGCTTCTTTCCATGCGGTTTCAAGTTCTTCTGCCCAAGCTTTGAGCCGCTCTACCATACTATCGAGGGCTTCAGATAATTGATTGAACTCTCGAATTTTGAAGTTGTGGGGAACTCGGTCTATCGAGTGTAGGTGTCCCTCAGTTCCGGCGTAATCTCGCAATTGCTCCAGAGGTAGCGCCAGTTCGCGAGATATATACAGGGTTGCCAACAGACTAGCGGCGATTAAGCCAAATGTCAGAACTATCAGAACTTGTTGAATTTCTGTCAGACCAGAAAGGGCGCTGTCTAGGCGAGTGACGGCTAAGATAATCCACTTGTGATCTGGCTGGGTGGTAATGGGACTGGAAATTGCGGAGTAGCCAGCTAGTAATTCTACACCATTTTTTTCAAAAGAGAACAGGTGGAGAAAGTTCGGCGGTTGATCGGCGATCGCATTCTTCATCACCGTTTTGAGTCTTTCGCCATCTGCTTCCTGCTCAATATTTCGCCCCACTCGCTGGGCAATTGGATGCGCCAAAATCGTTCCATCCTGGTCAATCACTACCGGATAGCCCACCAAAGACCCCGGCTTGCCACGCTCTTGTTTAAGCAAGGCTGACTGGACGCTCAGGGCATAACGGAGGGAACCTGCGCTGTCATAAACAGGCGCACTTAAAACCAACCTGAGTTGGCTTTTTGAGGCGTTTTTACTCGGCTTGGCCGTAGAATCTAACGGTGAGGTTCCCGGAAGTAGCGCTTTCACCTGTACTTGAGAGGGGTCTAAGAGTAATGCCGTTTCTTGCTGTGACCACTCAGAAGCTGAAAATGCACTAATTGCCTGTTCCCCGCAAGTGCTAGCGGCAAGATTTTGGGTGTTGATGCTGATGAGTTGAAGGCACTGGACTTGCGTAGGCAATTGTTTGGCGAGTTGGTCTAAAAATTCTTGCTTTTGGTATGGCGATCCCGATTGCAGCACCACTGATTCACTTGCACTCACCAGGTTGGTAGAGAGCGTTTTGATTGACTCGCTAATGCTCTCTCCTTTCTTAACCGCGCTTTCGGTAAGATTTTGGCGAGCTGTTTCCAGTATGCTAGATCGTGCTTTTCTGTAGGTTACATACACCCCCATCAGTAGCACCGGGACGCTCAAAAGCAAAATGCGTGACAGCAGGATGCGACGGAAGGAGGATTGACCCGGCTTAGCCATAGGAAGTCTCTAATTTGAGGTGTAAAACCCAAGCTGTAACAACTATAAATAACTCACCTTGCCCGAATGGGGTATTGATTAGCCTACTTTTTTTCTTGGTTAATCGTGTCGGGCAAGCGATACTTTCTGACAGATCCATTACATCCTAGAACGGTTCTTTGATTCTCGTATAGCCTGGGGAGGTTGACTTTGCAGAATTTCTACACCAAATACCTCAGTATAAAAAATAATTAATGTAAAATTAATTATTTTATCGCCTTCAGCAGCCATGACTGCAAATCTTGCCGGGAAACGCCCTTCGACGACCGTTGTTTTAGCCATGAGTGCTGATGGCAAGATTGCGGATGTGCGGCGCGATCGCGCAAGGTTTTCTTCTGGTAGCGATCGCACTCACTTGGAAAAACAAGTTTCTCAAGCTGATGGCGTTTTGTTTGGTGCAGGTACTCTCCGCGCTTATGGAACAACATTGAGCGTTTCTAATCCAGAACTACTCACCTTACGACTACAGTGTGGCAAATCGCCGCAGCCTGTGCAAATTGTTTGCTCCTCTTTAGGGGATTTAGATCCCGAATGGCGCTTTTTTCGTCAACCTGTACCCCGTTGGTTGCTTACTACAGAGGCTGGTGCTAGACGCTGGGAAGGACGCGCAGAATTTGAGCGGGTGTTGGTGGTTGAGGCTACAAGAGAGGGATTCAACTGGATTGCTGCTTTTGCCCAGTTTTGGGAGTTGGGGTTGCAAAATTTGGCTGTTTTGGGGGGCGGGGAACTGGTAGCATCGCTGTTTGCAGTTGATTTGATCGATGAATTGTGGCTAACTGTGTGTCCAATGATTCTGGGGGGTGCAACAGCGCCTACACCTGTGGAAGGTTCGGGATTTTTGCCAGATTTGGCACCTCGTCTGGAATTATTGTCAGTTCATACAATTGAACAGGAAGTTTTTTTACACTATCGGCGACAACGCGATCCAGTTAATTTATAGTTGTAAAAATGCTATCTTTCAACCCGGTTTCGATAAATTTATCGGTTTTATGGGCGTTCAGCAGCCATAAACAAATTGCTATATCCACGACTTAAAACATTTTGCTTTAAACCACATTTCATCGTTCGACTGAGGCTCACAAACGTCCGCCATCCGTAAATCTTGAGCCTAAAATCAAGCGAATCAGGAATGCGCGATCGCTCTGCCAATTCGCCTTAACACCCGCACTACATCATACAATTCATTGCGACGACGGTAGAGGGAGAAATCATCTGACAAAGCATACTGCGGTTTGCCTTGCTTAAGCAACTTTATGAACATGAAAGTTTCGCCATTAGTCACCATTCCAAAAGTTGGTCTGTCAGAATTGGGACTAGGCATCATATAGGTTAGAGCCTGTGGTATTGCCAAAGAGAAGGCGAAGTTTGTACGCTTCGACTCAACTACCAAAACCCATAATTGCTCTTGCAGCACTAAAACATCAATACGTCCCCGATAGATTTCCTCTTTGTCTTCAACGGAGATTTGTACCGTTGGTTCCGCACTTATTGTAAAGGGATAATCGTAAAAACCAGCGAGTTCCAGTAGCGGAGACAAAACCATTAAATTAACGGCTCCTTCCGCTAAAGGCCCTCCTTTCCTGTGGTAGTAGTATCTTTTTTTCCCCTATCCAAGGTTTCTGTTTCCTGGTCGGTAATTTCAGGCAAACCCTCAAACCCTTCAGAGAAAAATTCGTCGCTGTCTGCTTGCGTGAGGTTAAATTTATCCTCTACCTGAGCAAAAGTAGTGATGTTTTCGGCAATAGTAATTATTGCAGCCACTGCTTAAAAATCCACAGTCAAAGGCGCACGCGGGAAAGGAATTACATCTCGGATATTGCCCATTCCGGTCATAAATTGCACCAATCTTTCAAAGCCTAAACCAAAGCCAGCATGAGGTACAGTTCCGTATCGGCGTAAGTCGAGATACCACCAATAATCAGCCGGATTTAAACCTTGAGCTTCTATCCTGCGCTGTAAAACTTCCAAACGTTCTTCTCGCTGCGAACCCCCAATAATTTCACCTATTTTTGGTGCGAGGATATCCATTGCCCGGACGGTTTTTTCGTCGTCGTTCAGGCGCATATAAAAGGCTTTTATTTCTGTTGGGTAATCGGTGAGTATAACGGGTTTCTTGAATACTTCTTCTGCCAGATAACGTTCGTGTTCTGACTGCAAATCCAAGCCCCATTTGACGGGATACTCGAAGGTTTGATCAGTTTTTTCCAGGAGCGCGATCGCATCCGTATAAGTCAGGCGCTCAAACTGGTTATTGATAATATTTTCAGCAGTGGCGAGAACGGAGTTATCAATTCGCTGATTGAAAAACTCCATGTCTTCGTGGCAAGTTTCCATCACATACTTGAAAATGTGCTTCAGGAAGGCTTCTGCTAAATCCATGTCGCCTTCCAAGTCGCAAAAAGCCATCTCAGGCTCCACCATCCAAAATTCTGCCAAATGGCGAGAAGTGTTAGAGTTTTCTGCCCGGAAAGTGGGGCCAAAAGTATATACATTGCTAAAAGCCATCGCCATAACTTCGGCTTCCAGTTGTCCGCTGACGGTGAGGTAAGCGGGACGACCGAAGAAATCTTGGCTGTAATCAACCTCTTGAGCCTCTGTACGGGGAACATTCCTCAGGTTGAGGCTGGTGACGGTAAACATCTCTCCCGCGCCTTCACAGTCGCTAGCGCTGATGATGGGAGTGTGAATCCAGAGGAATCCCCGCTCTTGAAAAAATTGGTGGATGGCGTAAGAGCAGGCGTTGCGGATGCGGAAAACTGCCCCAAAGGAATTAGTACGCGATCGCAAGTGTCCAATTGTCCGCAAAAACTCGAACGAGTGGCGTTTCTTTTGCAAGGGATAACTTTCGGGATCAGCCTCCCCGTAGACTTTCACCGTTTGGGCCTTTAACTCAATCCGCTGTCCTTTCCCCAGAGAAGGTACTAGCACCCCAGCAATTTCTACGGATGCGCCAGTATTTAGCTGCTTAATTACCTCGGCGTAGTTTGGCAAATCCTGATTGAGTACAATTTGCAGGTTAGCCATTGATGAGCCATCATTGACTTCCAGAAAGGCAAATTCCTTCGATTCCCGTTTCGTGCGTACCCAGCCCTGAACTGTGACAGATTCTTCAGGTTGACCATTTCGTAAAATATCTACAATCCGCTTCACCATATTTCTACCTCGCCCAAAACCAATCTATCCAGCACAGGACTTTAGTATCCAGCCTACAGCAATGCCCAGTCCTGCAAAGCGGACAGCTTGCCAAAAAGGTTCTTTAAAAGCGTCCCAAGAAAATAGACGGCTTTCTAGGTTAAATTCTATGGTTTCGAGTTCTTGTTTGAGGCGCTGTAACTCGGCTTGCACTTCCTGGGATCGGTTGCGACGTAATTCTTTCTGCACAGAGTTTAAACGCTGCTGAAGTTCACCCTGACGCTGCGTGTCTTGCTGCACTTGAGCATAACGTTCTTTGAGGAGGGCAAGATTTTGCTCAACTTCTGCGATTTCTTGGCTTAAATCTACTTCATCGCTGGACGATGGCAGGGGCGCTTCGGGCGACATACACTACAGTAGGGATAAATACGATACTTTCAAGGGTTTTGTAGAGACGCAATATATCGCGTTTTGAGTTATGAGTTTTAAATGAACAACTCTTGACTCCAGGCTCCTAACTTTTCCCAATTACCCATTACCAACTTTACAGTATGTCTCAACCCACCCAGCTTTCTAAAACCGCCATTTTGAACGAATTTACTACCTTAGAACTAGCTCAAGCCCTAGCAGAACGTCTTGCCATTACTCCCAATGATTGGCATCGTCTCAAGTCTAACCGCAAAGTTCGCGCTGGCGAACAAGCCGCCGCCGCACTGGTATTTCTCCTGAAAGATCAGCCCGAAGAAGCCTTGGTTCGCTTCCAGCAGGCTTCCGGATGGCTAGACAAATCTATCTCAGCACCGCCTTGTCCAACACATGGTCGCTAAAGGAAGGCAAAAGTAAAGATAGAAAAGAAAAGTTAAACAAAAAAGTTAAATTAGTTATTAAACTTATTTTTTTGTTTTTTACTTTTGCCTTTTTTACCGAATCAGAGGGTTGCGGAAGCGATTTTTGACTTGCTTGCAGAGTCTCAGTTCCGTTCCCTGATTGTTCCAGTGAACTTGATCGAAGATTTGGTGTAGGATACACATCCCTCTACCGCTTTCAGACTCGTCGTGAGGGAGGAATTCTTCGGGATCGCAACGGCAGTCACAGGGAGGAGAAAAGCCCACTCCTTCGTCTGAGATTACCCACCAATACTGACCTTCTACCACCGAAAAGCGTACCGAAACCGTTTTACTAGGATCTAGCTTATTCCCGTGTTTCGCCGCATTGACTAGCGCTTCTTGCAGCCCTAGTCTAATTTCCGCTTGCCACCTTTCGGGAATCTCTGCTAGCAGCAGATCCAGAACGGGGCAAAGATAGAGGGTAGAAGCGAAGCTAATCATGCCCGAAGTTCGTCCCATCGGACGCTGTGAGATAGCAATCACTCAAAAAAACCTCTAGACTTTCATTCAATAGAATTAACAGTCCGATCCTGACGGGTATGCGCGTTAGCGCTATACACCTTTGAGACTTGTAAGTTTTGAGGCTTGTAGTTTTGGACTCATCTTTCCGTAAGGGAAAAAACAGCATCATAGGTATCTTCGAGATGATGTCCAGGCTTTATACACCTACGCCACAAGCTTTGTATTTCGTATGAAAAGCGCGGTAATCTCATTTTTATTAACATGAGATTAATTGCATTTTTGTTGGTTCGCTGCTGGTTTTGGCAAGTTTGCCAACAAAAAGCGACTAATTCGCTTGCCTTGTGACCTCTAGAGGTGTGGTTTCTAGCCCATAAGTAGTAGGGAAAACCACCTCCTTTATTGTAACAAAATCTGCGAAAAAAGCTACCTTTAAGGTGAACAAAAAGCTTGGTTAGGTGGGATCGCTTAGTACCAAGAAGGCGGCGCACTCGACGTGAGACGTTTGCGGGAAGAAGTCAGCGGGTTGTACACGGGTTAATTGATAGTCGCTATTTCCTTGAGACAATAATTTGAGGTCGCGGGCTAGGGTAGCAGGTTTACAACTGACGTAGACAATCTGGCGGGGCTTAGTTTTGAGGAGGGTTTCGAGTACAGCGCGATCGCATCCCTGGCGCGGGGGATCAATTAACACAATATCTGGCGTGACATCTAGCTGCGGTAGTAATGTCTCCACTGCTCCCGTCTGAAACGTCACATTGGTAATATTATTCAACTGAGCATTCAGAGTTGCTTGTTCAACGGCTTCTGGTTGCACCTCCAAGCCAATTGCTTGCCGCACCCGCTGCGCCAAGGGCAGAGTTAAGGTGCCAATGCCGCAGTAGGCATCAACTAGCACCTCGTTGCCTTGCAGATTCAACTGGTCTACAATGACCTGCAACAATCCTTCAGCTTGCTCTGTATATACCTGGAAAAATGTATCCGGGCGCACCTGGAACTGTAAGCCAGCGAATTCCTCGCACAAGTAAGATTGACCAGCAATACAACGAGTTTCTGTCCCAAAAATGGCATTTGTGCGGTCTGGGTTGAGATTCAGCGAGACACCTACTAACTGTGGATAGCGAGTTAGCCATTCTTGCGCTTGAGCCTCAATATCTACCAAGTTCCAGTCTTTTACTACCAAAGTCAGCAAGATTTCGCCAGTGCGTCGCCCAATCCGCAGGGATAGGTGACGCACTTTCCCCCGGTGCAGTTTTTCGTCGTAAATTCCCCAACCCCGTTTTTGGATGTCTTGCTTGACTTCAGCAAGCAGGGGATTTAAGCGGGGATCTTGCACTGGACACTGATTCAGGTTAATCAGGTGATGGCTGCCTTTTTGGTAGTATCCTGTTTGTACTTGACCTGTGGATGACCTTTTTAGGGGATAGGTGGCTTTGTTGCGATAACCTAAAGGAGATTCCGCTGCCAGGAGGGGATCGACTGGTGGTTGGTTGAATCCGCCGATGCGTTGTAGGGCTTGAATGACTTGATTGCGCTTGGCTTCAAGCTGAAACTCATAGTTAATATGTTGCCACTGACAGCCGCCGCACTTATCTGCGACGATACAGCCAGGGCGGATGCGCGAAGCGGACGCTTCTAGTATCTCGTGCAGCTTACCATGAGCGTATTGGGGTTTGACTCGTACTAATCGAACTAGGACGCGATCGCCGGGAACAGTATCTGCTACAAATACCACTCTGTCGCCGATTCGTCCCACTCCTTCACCGCTATCACCGAGATCGCTAATGACCGCTTCTACCAATTCACCTTGTTTCCACTGAGCTTCATTAGCCCCGTTGGCACCCGTATCCAGCACTTTTGTTAGTGACATAGTATTTCCTTCCCTTTATTTGTGTCCCACCAAGTCGTTAAACTAACGAATGATATCCCGATATATCCCAATACCATGAGTGTAATAAGCCAAGTTATTCTCAAAGCCGACGACGAACTGCGTTATCCCAGCAGCGGCGAACTCAAGAGCATCAAAGAATTTTTGGAAACAGGGCTACAGCGGACGCGGATTGCTGCCACGCTAGCCGAAAATGAGAAAAAAATTGTTCAAGAAGCCAGCAAGCAACTCTGGCAGAAACGCCCCGACTTTATCGCCCCTGGCGGTAATGCCTACGGGGAGCGCCAACGGGCGCTATGCCTGCGCGATTATGGCTGGTACTTGCGTCTAATCACCTACGGAGTCCTCGCAGGTGACAAAGAACCGATTGAAAAAATTGGTTTGATTGGTGTGCGGGAAATGTATAACTCCCTCGGCGTTCCTGTTCCAGGCATGGTTGAGTCAATCCGTTGCTTGAAAAAAGCATCTCTTGACTTACTGGGAGAGGAAGATGCGATCGCAGCCGCTCCCTACTTTGATTACATCATTCAAGCCATGTCTTAATTCTAGCGTTTTTAGCCCTTAGCCCAAGTGGGCGATAAGCGTAGTAGGGAGGCGATAAGTAATTCTGCTGATAGGCAATAAAAAGTTGCCCATTCCCAGAATTCCCTATCGCCTCAATTGCTAATCTGGATTCCTAATAATTACAAACAAAAAACCGACAGTCCCTCTACAGAACCTGTCGGCTGGTCGTGTGTTCCCTATTGATGACTCGGCTAGAGTTCAGTCGTCTCTTAGTATGCCCATTCAGGAACTTGTTGAAGACGATATCGATCATCCTTTCCTGTGATCCTAATCACAGAAGAAAATAACTCGCAAAGCTTCCTCGGCAGCCTATAAAAATTCTGAAAAAAATGCCGAAAGTTTACCATTTCAGTGTAATGTCGTGTTAAACAAATCCGTCGCTAAAATGAGCGCCACTAATGAATGTCTTTCCTGAAGAAATTGCCTTGGGCAACTCTGGCACTGCTTCTGGTTACATATAGCGTATTCGGCTGGTTGTTTTCCTCTAATTTCTCGTGGAATTTTTGGCTGATTGAAACAGCTTTAGTCATACTCATTGCTTTGCTTTTAACCGCTCCCCTAACACTCCTGAGAGCCTTTTTCTCCCAGTGGATGAACTCCGACACCAGAGCTTTCCTCTGCGTGATTGCAAGTGCTTTAGCTGGAGTTTTCATCATGACATGGTTTAGTTTTTTTGCTCATATTCTTGTTCTACTCTCAGCAGGAGCATTAACCAGACTAGACCTTCAGACTGCTGGGTTCAGTGGAACGCAATCATTTTGGATTATCGCCATTGTATCGATGACCGGGTTTAGTCTAGGCGTATTGTTAAACCAGCTGATTTAGCAAACAAACAGGCCGCCTCTATTCAGCTGACAATGGACACTGTAAATACCGTCACAAAGGGTAAGTCGCTGGATGCGAAATTTCCGGAAACTAAAGAAAGCGTTTAACTGTCCTCTTGCTCTACAGTGGTTTTGCTGTAGGGCAGTTTTATTTTGAAGCCCAGTATCCCTTTAATCTTTTTCCGGTAGCTGAATCCGCACCTCTCCTTCCGGCGTAACCACAACTTTGCCACCCAACCCCTCAATGCGACTTATGGCAATCTGGCGTGTGCGATCATCAACCGCATTCTGTAAAACCATTGACCAAGCACCCACTTGAGCATACTTGCTGTTAGGATTGCGGGATAAAAATTGTGCAGTTTGGCGAGAAATAGCGGCTACATTCTGACTCTCTGGGTCAGCATAAACACTCGCCCACTCCGCTGCCTTTTCAAATGATTTCCTAGCAGCTTGGGAATCTCCTAAAAACAACAATTCATCAGTCCCTTTATAACGCCAGACATAATAAGACTTTGGAAGCGGCTTCTTGGCAATCGACCTTAACCCTTTCTCCATAAGCGCAACAGATTTTTCTGGCATACCTGCATACATAGAAATACTGGTAGGAAGAAACTGATACATTTTTAAGAAACGCGGATCTCGCTCCACAATTATCTCAAAATATTCTTGACTAAGACTATAACCAGTCTTTTCCCGTGCCACTTCATCACCGAAATACGTCAAAAATTCCAAAAATGTCCAGTTTGCAAAAATATTATTAAAACTAAAACTAGGAAGATTTTGAAGCAGATTGAGGCGTAATTTTTCTGACTCAACTTCTCTTTTTGAATATTCCGTTGAAGCAATTTTCGCCTTCGTCCTGAGTTTGTTTAGTTGAGGTACTTGCAGAAAGCCAATTGTTAACATACATAATATAGAAACGATGAAACCACTTATCAATTGGCTTAAGTTGTGACGAGATAGAAAGAACATCTAGTAAACTTCCTAAGTTATGGCAAGAAGGTAGACATTATCACAGTTTGTGCTACTTTAAACCTTAGCTCAAAATGAAGTGCAGGAAACTGTAATTAGTGAGTAATCGTCTAGCTTTTAAATGTTTCAGCCTTTGTTGCCACTACATTGAGACTAATTAAAGTATCTACAAGCCGAAGGCTGCTACAGTCCTTAAATAAACCAAACTCTGGTACTGCTTGATAGTTTTGAAAGCCAGCTTCCTCTAAGTACAAAGCTAAAATATCAACATCAAAACCTACCTTATGAACATCATACTGATTAGTTTGACCACCAAAGATAATTCGCATGATTTGGTATCGCTCCATCGGCATCAAGCTAGGATGAAGATAAAGCCAGCATAAAACTTTTAAATCAGGTACGCTGATAAAAAGCTTTCCGTTTTGTTGAAGTACGCGATACCATTCTCTAAGAACGTTAATTAATTCATCATTAAGTCCATAATAAAAATGTTCCAGAACATGACTTGCATAGATTGCTTCAATAGAATTATCTTCAAATTGAGTTAAGTGGGCAGCGTCGCCCACGAAATCAACTTCTGGACGAGCCTCAATATCTAATATCTTCCAGTCGGGATGCGGTTCTGTGCCTCCAATATGGAGCTTAAGTGTTGTCATGTCAACAGCCTCATCAATTTCAATTTCAATTAAATTCTATCTGCTTTCAAGATACTTAGCCCACATCTGCTCATAGGCTTTTTCCATTTCGCGGGTAAACTGCTTAGCATTCCATAATGGAGATGTTTGCCTTGATTGTTTTAACCGCCAAGCTATTTTTTGGCGCAAAGCAGCTTCTTTCCCCAAGCGGACACCCCATTCCACATATTCTTCATCTGTCCACGCAATTCCCTCGGTTACGCCTACATTCATCAGCATGGTATAACTGTTACGCGCGGCAAATTGCTCCCCAACTCGCGTTACCAATGGAATCCCCATCCAAAGAGTTTCCAATGTAGTGGTAGCTCCGTTGTAGGGATAGGTATCTAGTACCACGTCAGCAATGCCCAAGTTGGCACGGTGGATAGATTCTAAGCCGACCTCTGGGAGGAATCGCAGGCGATCGCTATTTACGCCCTCTTCTTCGGCAATCTGGTTAAAGAAGATTTTGATTGATTCTTGGTCAGATAAACCTTTGATTAAGAAATAACTATCTGGCACTTCTTTAAGAATCTTCATTTGCAACCGTGCTGTATCACGATGACGCTTAAAGCCCCTTTGAGCGCTGAAATATATCACTGCATCGTTGGGAATATCCAGATGATCCCGGCGTAGAGTTGGCACAGCCACCTCAAAACCATCGACAGCTATATAGGTTTGGGGCAAACGCCAGATTTTCTCTGAGTAGTAATCTTGAGCAGATTCTGGTAAAACATAGGGGTCAGCGATGAAATAATCAATTGCAGGTAGTCCCGATGCATCCCAGCCTAACCAAGTAACTTGAACAGGCGCAGGTTTCAACGCCATCACCTCACAACTGATATCCAGGGTGATACTATCAAGATCAATTAATATATCGATTTCATCCTGATAAATTTGTTCGGCAATTGCAAGACCATCAATTCCCAATTTATGGGCTTTGTTCACCTGCTCAATAAGTTTTTCTTCTAAAGGGTCATTTATATATGGTTGATAGTTTACCAAATAAGCATTGACCTCAAATCGCTGTTGATCGTGATGCTGAAAAATCCAGCGTGCTAGCCAGCCTACAGAATGGGTTTTTAGGCAATGGGATAAATATCCAATTTTGAGAGGTTTAGTAGGAACATTTCTCAGATTAAGCAATGAGCGTTTATGATATTGTTCCGCTTGTTCTTTAGCATAAAGATGAACATTAGACTGACAAACTTGAACTACTCCATTCTGAATTGAACGGTTACTTCTGGGATCGTCTTTAAAATAAGGAAAGAAAAATGACGGTGTAAACAGACGAAGTGTCGGCGTCTGGTCGAGAGGAAGAGGATTTTCCTTAATCAGTGACAGGAGTAATGATTCGTGCTGACCAAAAGCAGCAACTGCTTCTTCCCAATAACCACCAGCACTCATTAACCCTCTCAAAATTAAATGATTAGCAAAAATCTTATCAGGTAAGGTTTGCATTAGAGAGTAGCACAACCTAGCCGTTTCTATACCTTCATCATATTGACCAGCATTCTGATAAAAAGTAGCTAAATGCCTCAAAACCTCCTGATTTTTAGCATTTAAGGATAGGGCTAAATTAGCAATATGAGCTGCCAGGGCGAACAGCTTCATCGAATAACCAATTTTGATCGATGCAGACAGGAGTACATCGAGCAAAGCTTGAGATTCATGAACATAAGATAAACAGGCTTCTGTGAACTCAATCGATAGTGGTTCATGCGGTGCGTAATCCAATATGCTCCGTAACACCTCCAGCATTAAATCAGGGTTAACTCCTGTTGCTTCCCCTGACTGGAGCATCTGGATCAGTCCCAGGGAAGTGAAATCTTCTCTAGTAAGGGTGTCAAGTTCGATTGAGAGTCGAAGCAGATGTAATAAATTATTGATATCGCTGGGGTTTATCTCCCTGATATGCTGTCGGATTGCCCAAGCAACTGAATAGTCCGCAAGCGCCTCGCGCCGTTCGGCTTCGGTTTGCAAAACTTGGAGCAGTTCCGTTGTTGCAAGTTCAACCTGTTCTGGCGTTGCTTCTGCCATTGCCAGCATCCAGGTTGTCTGAGCCTCTGTCTCTTGCTCCTGCAATAGCAATAGTAGCCCCAAATGCCAGTAGTGGGATCTGATATCAGGTTCAGCTTCGAGCTGCTGTTCATAGAGGTTGGCGGCCTCTCGATAGTCCTCTTGGATTAGATATTGATAGGCTTGCTGCTGCCAGTTTGTCAGATCAGCAGGAGATTTTTCACCAGTCATAAAAGATTGTTTTTTGCAGTGAGCATACCACTCGCATTCTTCCAATTAAAACTCTGCGAGAGCACTTTCCTCGCTATTATGTCAATAAAACAAAGTGGGTAGAATATACTACCCACTCTAGCAAAAGCTGTAATCAAGACTTTTTAATTAAGCCTTACTAACACCAGTAGAGCGCCAGCAGAGCGAGACTTTCTTCTCTACTACTTAATGGCGTCATAACCGGCGGGGCAGGTTTGTCCGCCAGCAGCTGGAGGAGCTACAAGTTGCTGGCCATTCACACCGCCGGTTACAAGAGCCTTCTGACCTTCGCACAATAGGGCCAGCGTGGTTGCCTCACTTGTAGCTAGCACTGTTCCTACACCTACGCCACCAATGTATGCTTTGATTGGAGCCGCTGCTAATACCTGCTGTGCCTGGTTGGTGACATTGGAGATACCAGTGCCCGGAGCAGTTGCAGGCTGAATCACGTATTTATAGTTAGTCGTCTGGGTTGCGACGCCAAGACCCAGCTTACCGAAGCCATCATTAGCCGCAAAAGTATTTTTCTCTAGATAGTAAGCTTGCTGTGACCGATTCATTGAGCCGACATATGTCTTAGCTTCAGACTGCTTAGCTTTGTTGGCTTGGTTAAGGAAGGATGGGAGGGCAATGGCAGCTAAGATACCAATGATGATGATAACGACGAGAAGTTCAATCAGAGTGAAACCTTCGTCTTGCTTTTTCTGATTTAGGTGTTGCAGGAACTTAGCTTTTAGTTCGGTCTTCATGAGGGATCTCTCCTTGAGGTGGGGGATGCTTAACTTCTATCTGTTGGATTTAACTTACCCACTTCCGCTTACTTTCATATCACCCTGTGAAAAAAAAATTTTAGGGATACATCCCAGCAACCTTAGGCGCAGCACTCCAGCAGCACGTAACCAAGGCTCTCCAGCCGAGTCAGGAGCTGTTTGACTATCTCAAAAGCCTCTCCCTCATCTGTAGGCTCTAAAGTTACAGGATGAACAGGTCTGACTTGCTTCCAGCGCTTCACCAGAGACATCATCGACTGAGACTCGTCCAACAATGGTAGCAGGCACACTGCACTTGAGCTGTCTATATTGACAAACCCCTCATGAATGGGAAGATGCTGGCTAATTTCAAACATTCTTAGCTCAGAAATACAAGCTACAAGGTCTTCTCTTAATTTCGGGGTTCTCAGTTGAGGATGCAGAGACACCTGCGCTTCTTGCCAGTGACAGGTCGTCCACTCAGAAATTGATACAAAAGGCTTGGCTTGGTTTATATGACCGCACCAGAGGTCAATCAGACGATGGACAGGATGTAAAAGTTCAAACAGATGCAGTTGCTCTTCCACAGAAGTTTCGGGGAGAGCTAGTGCCAGAAATGCAGGTAAATCGTCAGGATTATTAAACAAATCCATTAAGTCCCATCGTCGCCACTGCACCATGCTGATGAACTCTAAATCAGCAGCTCTCAAAGCCGAGAACATTTGAGGTATAGTAGAACCTTTATCACCTAGAAGTAAGTGATTTGCTAGAATCCGCTCGTCTTCTATTTCAGAATTAGGATTCCAGGTCTGCAACTTGAGAAGAACTTGATCTTTCATAGCCCCCATAGTTTCTCGAACAAAACCGATTTCCATCTCTTGGGGGTTCTCATCCATAAAACCCATCATTTTAAAAACTTCTTGAGCGCGAAAGAAAATGCTCCTCTGTAGTGAACTATGCAGGTTAGTACGAATGATTCCTTCTGGTTTTAAAACGGCTTTCATTGCCTGCAATCCTAAAACTGCATCAGGTAGGAGATAAAGGACTTCATCATTGTTAATGTAGTCAAACTCTATGCCTAAAGTTGGCAAATCCTCTATCAAGAGGGTATAGAATTCGGCATTCTCAAATCCGTGGTGTTGCAAGCGTTGACGCGATAGTTTTACAGACTCCTCTGATAAATCAATTCCTACAATTTTTGCGCCAGGATTAGCTTCAGCTAGAATTAAGGATTTGTAGCCGCTGCCACAACCTGCATCTAAAATCACTTTACCTTTAGTGTCTATAACCTTTTGGTTTCTTAAATAGTAAGGGGTTACTAGGTTATGAATATAAAGCAAATTAGGGTCAGACTTTGGTGATTTATCTAGTGGAACTCTAGGATAAGGAGAAGTTTCAAATTGCTGACGGATTTTTTCTAGTAAATCTGATGTTTGGTCGTTCATTGGAAATTTATCCTGATGCTGAGTTTTTGCCTGTCTTGGAAGTGGGTCAAAATATAGTTGATGTCAGCGCTGCTATTCAAGTGTTCCCACTTTTAGGGCAGAAATATACTAAATGAGCAAAAGTTTCTGGCGCTCGCCTGTTCACCTAGTTATAATAAAACGTAGTCGTTATGAGTTTGTATAACTTTATGAGCAAACCAATCGTAGAGAACTTAGTGATTATCGGCTCTGGCCCTGCTGGATATACTTCTGCTATCTATGCGGCGCGGGCGAATCTGAAACCTGTTGTTTTTGAAGGGTTTCAGGCTGGAGGACTACCTGGGGGACAGTTGATGACAACGACGGAGGTGGAGAACTTTCCGGGGTTTCCGGAAGGGATTACAGGGCCGCAGTTGATGGATCGGATGAAGGCTCAGGCTGAGCGTTGGGGGGCTGAATTATACACTGAGGATGCGATCGCGGTGGATTTGAGTCAACGTCCTTTTACTGTGCGTTCTGAGGAACGGGAAGTTAGAACTCATAGTATTGTAATTGCTACTGGGGCGACGGCGAAACGCTTGGGATTGCCTAGCGAGCATGAATTTTGGAGTCGGGGAATTTCGGCTTGTGCTATCTGTGATGGTGCGACACCGATTTTCCACGGTGCGGAACTGGCTGTGATTGGGGGTGGCGACTCGGCGGCGGAAGAATCGGTTTACTTGACTAAGTATGGATCTCGCGTTCATATGTTAGTACGCACAGAGAAGATGCGGGCAAGTAAGGCGATGCAGGATCGGGTTTTGAATAACCCCAAAATTACGGTTCACTGGAATAGTCAGCCTGTGGATGTTGTCGGTGAAAGCGATCGCATGATGGGTGTCAAACTCCAGAATACTCAGACTGGGGAAGAGAGCGTTTTACCTGTTAAGGGTTTATTCTACGCGATTGGACATAAGCCGAACACATCTCTATTTGAGGGACAGTTGGAACTGGATGAGGTTGGTTACGTTGTGACGAAACCGGGTTCTGTGGAAACCAGCGTTGAGGGCGTTTTTGCTGCTGGCGATGTTCAAGATCATGAGTTTCGTCAGGCGATTACTGCTGCTGGTACTGGCTGTATGGCGGCGATGTTGGCGGAACGGTGGCTTTCTGTTAATGGTTTGATTCAGGAGTATCGTCAGCAGATACACACGTCTGAAGACGCGGATACGCCAGCAGATGCGCCTGGGGATAAAGTAGCTGAAATTAACCCAGAGGAGGCGTTTAACCCGCAAGCGACGCGACATGAGGGTGGTTATGCACTGCGGAAGTTGTATCATAATAGCGATCGCCTGCTGATGGTGAAATACGTTTCTCCCAACTGCGGCCCTTGTCACACTCTGAAGCCGATTTTAAATAAGGTGGTGGATGAGTTCGACGGCAAAATTCACTTTGTGGAGATTGATATCTCCGAAGATAGAGAAATTGCCGAGAATGCTGGTGTTACCGGAACGCCCACGGTGCAATTCTTCAAAAATAAGGAATTAGTCGGCGAAATGAAGGGCGTTAAGCAAAAGAGCCAGTTTCGTCAAATGATTGAACAATATATGTAGTCTGACGACTCAAGTCGCACCTACACAAACTTAGCCCGCCTTCGCGGGCTAATAGCATTTTTCCAGTTTCAGACAACAAATTCTGTTCTTTCCTTTTTTAGCTCTATTGGCGGGAGCAAATAGTTAGCATTGTAGGGCAAATTGGTATAACTTCTTTTGTGTAGCCTCAGGGCGTTGATGTGCCAAGTTGAACAGAAGCCTATGACCCTTACCAAACTTCCATTTTTGCGTTTATCTGGTCGCCCCAGTCTGTCTATGCAGATGATGTGGGTGGGGCTAGTTATTACGCTGATTTTCGTGGTTACAGCTATTTTTGCTCCCGCGTTTCAAGCTTGGGGATGGCTGCAAAATCCGCTGGAGTCTCTGGCTAACCCAATTCACGAACCGCCCTCGTTACGTCATTGGTTTGGTACGAGTCGCCAAGGCTACGATGTTTTTTCGCGCACACTGTTTGGAAGCCAAGCAGCGTTGCAAGTAGTCATTTTGGCAACACTCTTGAGTGTTGTCATTGGGGTGCCACTGGGCTTAGTCAGCGGTTATTTGGGCGGCAGACCAGATCGGGTGCTGCTCTTTTTCATGGATACAATTTATACTTTGCCGGGATTGCTACTGTCAGTGACGCTGGCATTTGTGGTGGGGCGGGGGGTTTTCAATGCAGCGATCGCGCTCAGCATATCTTACATTCCTCAATATTATCGCGTTGTCCGCAACCACACCGCCAGCGTGAAAAATGAACTGTTCATCGAAGCTGCACAAGCAATGGGCGCAGACACCTGGACGGTTCTCTCTCGCTACCTGTTTCTCAACGTGATTCAGAGCGTACCAGTGTTGTTCACCCTGAATGCTGCTGATGCAATTTTGATTTTAGGTAGTTTGGGATTTCTCGGACTGGGACTTGCCGATCAGGTTCCAGAATGGGGCTACGATCTACGTCAGGCTCTGGATGCTCTACCTACGGGGATTTGGTGGACAACTTTGTTCCCTGGTTTGGCGATGACGCTGATGGTGGTAGGCTTGTCTCTACTAGGAGAAGGATTGAGCGAGTTTGTCAATCCCCGATTGCGGAGAGAAAATTGGAACCAAAAATCCCCTGAGTAGAGTCAAATATTTTAGTGGTCATTAGTCATTCGTAACGGATTGCTAACCACTGACCACTAACAGTCATTCGCAACGGATCGCTGACCCCTGACCACTCAACTCTGACAATACAACTTTTGTGAGTTATGAAAGATAATATTTCCTTAATTGCCGCCGCTGCTGGTGGTTTTATGATTTCCATCGCCGTTGCTGGAATACTGAGGGCTGCTCCTGTACAATCCTTGCAGGCGCAACCCAGTTCTAGTTCATCTCAAGTAACTCAGTTGCAGCTCAAAACTGTGAGTTCTGAGGCACCAGTTAAAAATACCTTTAATAAGAAGGTTTCTTCGGATGCCATGCGCGTTATCCCTAACAGAGTGTTAAATAATGCTTTGTCTTCCAAAGCAATTTCTGGGACGGGAAATCCTGATTGGGCCGTTCAATATTTGGGGTTTATTAACTGGCTTAGCTCGGTTGAGGGTACGTTAAAGCAACAAGATTATCAGTTGAAAAAGCTGGATTATAAATTAGCTAAGAAGGATTATGAAAACAATGAAATTACTAAAGAGGTGTTAGCTAAGAAAGCAGCCAAATATCGGCAAGCTAAAGAGGAATTTCAAAGGGTTTGAAATTTTTTTGCAATTTACAATTAGGTTCTTTCATGGGTTAACCTTAGAGCAGTGAAGTAACCTTGGAAAAAGTAGATTCTGCGATTGGTTGTTTACTTGGAACAGCGATTGGAGATGCTATCGGGCTGCCTTTTGAAGGCTTGTCAAAGTGCAGGCAACGCAGAATCTATGGTGAAAAAGGACACAAATTTCTATTTGGTAGGGGGATGGTGTCCGATGACACAGAGCATAGTTGCATGGTCGCCCAAGCCTTAATAGTTTCAGCTGGCGATACTGAGATATTTACGAACCAGCTGGCGATGCGATCGCGTTTTTGGTTACTTGGTTTGCCAGCTGGTATCGGATACGCCACTTTACGAGCAATCTTAAAGTTATGGTTAGGATTTCCCAGTAGTCGCAGTGGTGTATTATCCGCAGGAAATGGCCCTGCTATGAGAAGCGCAATTATTGGCGTTTGTTATGGAAATAACAGTCAAAAATTACGCGAATTAGTTAGGGCATCTACCCGGCTTACACATACCGATCCAAAAGCAGAATATGGGGCATTAGCTGTTGCGATCGCAGCTTATATCTCTAGTTGTCAAGAGGCTATTTATCCTCAGAGTTATTATCAAACTCTTCAAGAAGTTTTAGGAGAAGAGGCGAAGGAATTTCTGGAACTAATCAAAAAAGCTGTGGAAAGTGCAGCGCGAGAGCAAACAACGGAATCATTTGCAGAGCAGTTGGGACTAAAATCAGGTGTCAGCGGATATGTTTATCACACAGTTCCAGTTGTGATTCATGCCTGGTTTAAATATCCAAAAGATTATCAAGTCGGGGTTAGATAAATCATCCGTTGTGGCGGCGATACAGACACAACAGCAGCAATTTTAGGTGGGATCATCGGCGCAGGTGTAGGGAAAACAGGCATTCCTCAACAGTGGCTCGATGGTTTGTGGGAATCGCCGAGAAGTGTAAAGTGGATGGAGAAGCTTGGCAGAAGATTGGCTGATGTGTCTTCTAGGGGTATTGGACAAAAAGCATTGCCACTGCCAGTTATGATACTTTTTTTGCGGAATCTCTTCTTTATGCTGGTAGTGATTTTGCATGGATTCCGCCGATTATTACCGCCCTATTGAGTCCAGACTTTTTAGATAAGGCTTGATAGCCTTAATCGTAGGTTTGTTTGATTCTTGGGATTCCTGAGTGGGTAGGCAAAGATGATCGGAAAAATGAACCGCATCAGCCGAAGGGGAAGCGAAGCGTTAGACGCAAAGGACACGTTGGCGTAGCCTGCGCTGAGGAAAGACAAGGAAGAGAGAAGCAGCCCGCGATGAAACAGCCCTGCCTTAATTGGGGGCGAGGGCTGTTGGGGTGCTATTACTGACAACGGGGCAGATTTTGGGTTTCTGGGATCTGTTGTTCTAGGCTTCCATCCATACACAATACAGGAGTGTTATCCGGCTGATTTTCTACCGATACAGGAGGTGGTGTTTCGCCTTGCAGATCGGTGGAAAAGTCTGAGGTGGGCAGCGGATCGATGTTTTTGATGCCGCCTGTACCTGTCGCTGTACCCGTTGGTATATCTACCGTGACTGGGGTAGTGTAGGCGGTGTAGTCGAGGTCATCAAACCCGGCACCGCCATCAATGATGCCAGAGATTTGTACGGCATCGCTAAATTTGAAGGTATCAGTCAGCTTACCACCAGTCAGGTTTTGGAAGTTGGAGAAGGTGACACCGTTAACTTCGCCACTGTTGTTACTGGTGAGGTTCCAGACGTTTTTGGTGTCGGTGGCGACTAGGGTATTCTCGGTATTAGTACCGCCAACTTTGCCTTCAATGTTGCTGATGGTGCCGCCGACGCCTGTGGCTTTACGTGCGCCCATATCTACCGTGATTTTGGCGCTGTGGGTAGAGTAATCTAGGGTATCGGTGCCAGCGTTACCGTCGATGTTGTTGGCGATGGTTGCGCCCTCTTTTACCTTGAAGGTGTCAGTTTCTGTGCCACCTGTGAGATTTTGGATATTGGTGAAAGGATTAGCATCATTAACATTGCCTGAGTTAGTATCTTCCAGGTTCCAGTTATTGACGGTGTTGGCACCAACTAAGGTATTGTTGCCACCACTTCCATCAATTTTGGCAACACTGCCATCAGTGCCAAGAGTGAAGGTGTCGCTGTCATTGCCGCCTGTGACATTTTCAAAGTTGGAGAAATTGAAGCCGTTCGCATCGCCTGAGTTGGTGCCTGTGATGTTCCAGTTGTTGGCGGTGTTGGTAGCGATAATGGTGTCGTTGTCAGCAGCGCTACCGATGCCATTTTCGACGTTGACTAAATTCTCTAAAGTCAGAGTGACGGCACTGGTGCTGGCGGAGTAATCTATGGTGTCGTTACCTGCACTGCCATCAATAATCGTGCCAGTAATGTTTGCGCGATCGCTAACTATGAAGTTATCGGTATCGCTGCCGCCTGTGAGTTTTTGGAAGCCACTGAAGGTGATGTCGCTGATATTGCCGGAATTAGTGTCAGTGATATTCCAGCTATTGACGGTATTTGCACCAATCAGGTTGTTATCGCCAGAAGTTCCACCAATCAGGTTTTCAATACTGAGGATGGTGCCGCCAACGCCTGTGGCTGTTATTTGATTATTAATCCCTAGCGTCACCTCTACTGGACTGCTGTAGGCGGAGTAGTCGAGGGTGTCCTTTTTGTTAACGCCATCAATGTTGCCACTGATGTAAGCGCCTGAGTTGAATTTGAAAGTGTCATTGCTGTTGCCACCTGTGAGGTTTTGGATATTGGTGTAAGCGTTGGCATCATTAACGTTTCCGGTGTTGTTACCTGTAATATTCCAGGTGTTGACTTTGTTGGCACCAATAATGGTGTTGTTGCCAGCATTACCGTCAATGCTGGATACATTGCCTCTATTGCCGAGGGTGAAGTTGTCGGTGTCAGTGCCACCTGTGAGGTTCTCAAAATCTGAGAATTTGAAGCCCTTCACATCGCCTGAGTTGGTGCCAGTGATGTTCCAGTTGTTGGCGGTGTTAGTGGCGATAATTGTGTCGCTGGCAGCACTACCAATGGCATTTTCGATGTTGACTAGATTTGCCAGAGTTAAAGTGGCAGGACTGGTGTTGGCGGAGTAATCTATGGTGTCGTCGCCTGCACTGCCATCAATGATGCCAGCAATGTTGACACCGTTGTTTACCTTAAAGGTGTCAACATTGCTGCCGCCGATCACAGTTTGGATATTGCTGTAAGTGTTGGCACCATTGAGGTTTCCGGTGTTGTTACCCGTAATGTTCCAGGTGTTGTTGATATTGGCACCAATAATGGTGTTATTGCCAGCCGTGCCGTCAATAGTAACAACGCTGCCTTCAGGACTGAGGGTGAAGTTGTCGGTATCAGTGCCGCCTGTGAGATTTTGGAAGCCACGGAAGTTGACACTACCGATATTGCCTGAGTTAGTGTCTGTGATATTCCAGTTGTTGGCAGTGTTGGCACCAATTACAGTGTTGTTACTTGTAGTACCGCCAATTAGGGTTTCAATGTTGAAGACAGTGCCGCCAATGCCTGTGGCAGTAACTTGGTTTCCAGTTCCCAGGGTCACGGTGACGGGACTACTATAAGCGGAGTAGTCAAGGGCATCGCTGCCGTTTAATCCGTTGATGTTGCCGCTGAAGAAACCACCATTATTTATCTTAAAGGTGTCGGTTTCGCTGCCGCCTGTGAGGGTTTGGATGTTGGCGTAAGTGTTGGCACCATTGAGGTTTCCGGTGTTGTTACCCGTGATGTTCCAAGTGTTGTTGATATTGGCACCAATAATGGTGTTGTTGCCAGCATTACCGTTAATATTGACAACGCTGCCACCAGTACCAAGGTTGAAGTTATCGGTGTTACTGCCGCCTGTGAGATTTTGGAAACCACGGAAGTTAACACTACCGATATTGCCTGAGTTGGTGTCTGTGATATTCCAGTTATTGACGGTGTTGGCACCAATCAAGTTGTTATTTTGGGTAGCACCGCCAATCAGGGTTTCAATGTTAATAACAGTGCCACCAATGCCTGTGGCGGTGACTTGGTTTCCAGTTCCCAATCTCACGGTGACGGGACTACTATAAGCGGAGTAGTCAAGGGTGTCGATGGCGTTTAATCCGTTGATGTTGCCACTGATGGAACCACCGTTGTTTACCTTAAAGGTGTCGTCGAGGTTTCCGCCTGTAAGGTTCTCAATATTAGCGAAGCTGAAGCCGTTAGGGTAATTAAGGTTGCCAGCATTGGTGCCTGTGATGTTCCAGGTGTTGCTTCTGTTGGCAGCAACTAGGTTGGAACCTCCGACAACATTTACCGAGCCGTTAAAGGTGGCAGTGCTGTCTACGGTGATGGTGCCTGTACCATTTACCAGTCCGATGTTGATGTTGCTACCATCTTTCAAGGCGGCTAAATCGATATTATTCAGATTTAAGCTGGCATCGTTGCCGATTCCCCCGATGGTGATGTTTAGACTTGGTGTTAATGGTTGTAGGGCGATCGCGTTGTTGCTGCTGACAGAATTTGCTCCGCCACGCAAATTAATTTCATCAGCGGTGAGAGTAATACCTGCGGGGGATGCGATAGTGCCGTTAACGTTGACAGTTTTGGCAAGTAGAGTAATTGAAGCATCGCCTGTACCTGCGATCGCACCTGTTGAGGTGATGGTGCTATTTCCTACTGGTGATTGAATCTTTACCGGATCGCTAAAGCTGTGGGAATTGATAGCGATCGCGCCTCTACCATTATCTCGTCCAATAATAATTTGAGAAAACCCGTTTTGCAGCCTGTTTAATTTAGCTGTGTCTAGATTTAAACGTGCATCGGCGGTAACATCACCGACAGTTATCCCCAAACCGGGAGTAAGCGGCTGTAACTGGACAACGCCCTTGCCCCTGATTTGGCTCGTCTCGTCGAATTGGATTTCATCAGATGTCAGTGTGATTTTACTACCTGTTCCAGGCTGGTTAATAAAAGAGTTGGTCTTCACGACAATCCCTTCTAAACCATTGGCAGCAGTACCCGTCAAACTAATATTCCCTGTTCCGGTTGATTCCACCCGGCTAAAGGTACTAACTCTAACACCTTGATTTTCTTGAACTCCAGTCGCCGTACTTTGTCCAGTAATGGTGATATTTCCTTTTCCGGTTGAACGCACCGCGCTGTTGTTGAAAACAGAAACACCTATATTGTTGCTTCCAGTCCCATTGACAATTCCTGTCAGGCTAATATTGCCATCCGCCGACTTAATACTGGTGTTAGCAACGTTTATCCCGTTATTATCGTCTCCTCCGGTACCGCTAGTGCCTATTAAGGTAATACTCCCGGTTGCCGTTGCTTCCACGAAGCCACCGTCGATCATTGCAATGCCGTCATTGTTGTTATTAATCCCGGTATTGGAGCCTGTACCTCTGAGTGAAATATTCCCTCTCCCGGTCGAACGCACCGCGCTGTTGTCGAGAATATAAATTCCCTGGTTGCTTTCTCCAGTTCCTTGACCAGTGCCAGTTAGGTTGATATTTCCATTAACCGAACTTACGCTGGAGCCTTCATCAAGCCATATCCCTCGATTGTCATCAATCCCAGCACCGCCAGTACCTATTAGGGTAATATTCCCCGCCCCTGTTGCTTCAAGTACGCTGCCTTTTTCCAGAAAGATGCCGATGTTGTCGCTACCACCAGGGCTTGCGGTACCAGTAATTGAAATGTTACCCGAATCAGAATTGATGGTTGATGCGAATATAGACACAGAACCAATGGCACTGCCTCCGAACGCCCCAGGAGCAATCGTAACGTTGCCGCCGTTGGTCAAAATCTTCGAGCCAGTGTTCATAAAAAACTGGGCATTTCCAACGTCTCGCTGGTCTGGGCTGGCATTTTCGTCATTAATCTTGGCGATAAAGCTGCCGCCCTTGAGGTCAATAACTCGATTGAAGTTAAGAATAATTGAACGCCCAGCTTGCAAGGTTAGACCTTTGCCTGGTGTTGTGGCAGTAATATTATCGTTAATGGTGATGTCATTATTTGCCTGCAAGGTGACATCGTTCAAATCAATTGCTGCCGAAAGGTTTGCTCCGCTGATAGTTGCCGTGCCATCCGGGATTGAGGTAAATAATTGCCCGGCGACTGGATCAGTGCCGTTGGCTTGAATCAGAATATTTTTGGGGTCTAGTAGCAGCGTTCCCTTCTCACCAGCGGTTGCTGTAGTATCGACAATTCCAGCAAATTCTAGGTTGTTCTTGCCGGATACTTCGACAAAGCCGCCATTGCCAGAATTTTCGCCGCCACGGGCGCTGATGTTGCCCAAGAACCGAGTCGTCTCATTTGCCCACACAATGACACGACCAGCGTTACCATTTTGCGATGCCGAAGCATCAATCGCGGAGTCACTGCTGACAAATGTACTGGAGGCATTTATTGCGCTTCCTTTACCTTGATAATCTCCGCCAATCAGCACTGTACCGCCGCCAGCTGTGCCGGAGGCGTTGATATTGGCACCGATTAGCCCTACTTTGTCACCTAGCACCTGGACTGTGCCGCCAGTTGCTCCTGATACATTTAGGGAGCCAGAAGCGATCGCTAATGGTGTATGTGCGCCTCCGTCAATTGGTACTCTGGTTCCTGAAGCTGTCAGTACCAATTGGTTACTACTATCAACTGTCACTCCTGTCGCTGCACTGCCACCATCTCCTGTCAGCAACTGAGGCAGGGAAGCGGAATTAATCCCACTTGGACCAAGCGCTGAAGGGTCAATCTCTAAACTCAACAGATGTCCAGGTTGGGAAATTTTCACATTGCTCGATCCAGGCACGCCGGCAATGGTGATATTTCCTCCTGGTGCTGTCAGCGCCCCGGTACTAATTACATTACCGCCGACTAAAGCCAGATTCTGTCCTGAACTAACTGTTAAATTCCCAACGTTAACGATGCTTCCAGGGACGCTAACATTAAAGGCAAAATCGCTCGGTGTTCCTACTAACTCAGAATAATTACTGGCTCCGGTGGCATTTAACCAATTGTTATTACCAAAACCAATGCCTGTGGCGGTAGTAGCAGTGAAAGATGCGGGAACATTTAATTGAGCATTTGCGCCAAATATTATCCCGGTGGGATTAACTAAATAAAGATTAGAATTACCGCCACTTACCTGTATTAGCCCATTAATAATTGAGCGATCGCCTCCTGTTACCCGCCCCAAAATATTGCGGATACTGGGATTTGATAAAAAGTTAGCAATTTGTTCAGCTTGCACACCAAACTGACTGAAACTGTGAAATAGATTCTTGCCATCCCTGGAGAATGTACCGCCTGTAATATCGATCCGCGAACCTTCTGGAGTTACAACCGTTCCTGTACCATCCGGTGCAGGTGTGATATTCTGAGCTTTTGCTTGATTTGACCAAAAACTAAAAATTAACAGCAAAAGTAAGTAATTTTTCCCTTTTCTGCTGTTTTTTGAGAACAAGCTAGATAGAAATAAGCTGAGGCAAATTCTTGCTGGCAGCATAACACCCTCTTTTAAAATAAGTGCTTATTGTATGAATTTTTTGGGAAATATTCATAGTCCTAACCGGAAAAAACTGCCCATAAATTAAATAATTCTCCAAAGCTTCATACAAATTCCCCCTTACTTCATCCTTACTTTACAATTGAGACAAAAAATACCCGTATTAATACCTGGAGTGGGGGGCTCAGAAACTTTAAAATTGGTTACAACTTAAAAGTTAACTGGTTGAATATACGGATTGCCTCTCGGTGGGGTAAAAGTTGCACATAGCGGCAATATAGTGGAATGGGATGAAATTTGGGATGTGAGAACGATTGTGGTGAATCGGGAAGTAATTGGTATCGATTTGGGGGGAACGGCGATTAAGTTGGGGAGATTCCGCGAGGATGGGACTTGCTTGCAGTCTTTTAGTGTGGCGACACCGCAACCTGCGACACCGGAAGCGGTAATGGAAGCGATCGCATCCGCTATTTCCCGCCTCGATCCCCAAAAATGCGCGATCGCTATTGGTCTTGGCACCCCCGGCCCCGCCGATGCTGCTGGTAGAATTGCCAGAGTAGCGATTAATCTCACAGGTTGGCACGATGTTCCCCTGGCAGAATGGTTAGAGGCAAAAACTGGTTTACCGACAGTTCTCGCTAATGATGCCAACTGTGCTGGTCTAGGAGAAGCTTGGTTAGGGGCAGGTCGTCACTACCGCGATATGATTTTGCTGACACTGGGAACTGGTGTCGGCGGTGCGATTATTCTGGATGGTAAGCTGTTCGTCGGTAATCAAGGTGCTGCTGGCGAGTTGGGATTAATTACCTTGAACCCAGATGGCCCTGCGTGTAATAGTGGCAATCAAGGTTCTTTAGAACAATATTTATCAGTACCAGCTATTCGCCGCCGCACTGGTTTAGAACCAGAGGAACTAGGTAAGTTGGCTTCTTCAGGCGACGCAGAAGCTTTGAAATTTTGGGAAAGCTACGGACGCGACTTGGGTGTTGGGTTGGCGAGTCTGATTTATGTTTTGACACCCCAAGCGATCGCGATTGGCGGCGGGGTTAGTGCTAGTGCAGAATTTTTCTTCCCAGCTGTTCTGGCAGAAATTGAACGACGAGTGCTGCCTAGTTCTCGTGCTGGTTTGCAGCTGTTGAAAGCTGAGTTAGGCAACTCTGCTGGAATGGTGGGTGCGGCAAAATTGGCTTGGGGAAAAGCTAATTGCTAATTGCTTTTTTTGTTACTTTTAGCCATTAGCTATTAGCCTTTTTTAAAGGAATGCGTGTCCAGTTTTCCGTTTAATGTAGTCGAGAATTTTCTCATAGGAATCTGGATCGCTTTGCTTATTGATAATGATAGGAATGGCACAATTAGGCAACCAAAACGTTATCCTACCGCTTTGAGAATAGGAAAAGCTGCTGATACGGTTGAGATCGACTACATACTCATTGCGCTCATAAATAACTTTGATCCACGATGCCGCTATCGAATGGAAGCTTACCTGCTGCACATAGTCCATGACTTGTTGATAGCCATCCGCATTACTTTGCCGGTTGATAATAATCGGGATGGCACTATCAGGCAACCAAAACGTTACCTTACCGTTTTGGGTGCAAGCAAAAGCACTGATGCGGTCAAGATCAACTACATATTCATTTCGCTCATAACTAACTTTTATCCAATACGCCACAAGGCCTCCTCACATAAAGGTGAGTTTTGTCACTGACAACACTCTCCCATTCAAGCTCCCGCGCCAAAGCAGGACGTGTTGCGATCGCAATACGTCCCGCTGTAACTTGAAGCAACAGTTAAGATACCTCAGCTGCTTGGAGGGTTGTCGCATCTTCCTTGGTCTGCTCTCTGGAGTCGTCAGGATGGGCAATTCCACGGTCAAGCTTACCTAACGCTGCTTGAATCAATCCCTGGAACAGGGGGTGAGGCGTATTGGGTCGAGAGCGGAATTCTGGGTGGAACTGGGTGGCAATAAAGAACGGATGGTTGGGTAGTTCTATGATTTCCACCAACCGACCATCAGGTGAGGTGCCACTGATTACATAACCTGATTCTAAAAACAGGTTGCGATAAGCATTGTTAAACTCATACCGATGTCTGTGCCGTTCGTAAACCACTTCATCTTGATAAAGGCCCAAAGCGAGAGTATTGGGTGTCAGGCGGCAGGGATATAAACCCACTCGCATTGTTCCTCCCAAATCTACGACATCTTGCTGTTCCGGTAACAAGTTAATTACTGGATTTGTTCCATTAGGATCAAATTCTGCACTGTTGGCATCTTCTAATCCGGCAAGGTGCCGCGCCCATTCTATTACAGAACATTGCATCCCCAAACACAACCCCAAGAAGGGAATCTGATGGGTTCTGGCGTACTCAATGGCGATAATTTTGCCATCGACACCCCGCGAACCAAAACCACCGGGGACGATGATGCCATTTACCCCGGCGAGGTATGGTTCAGCACCTTCTAATTCCAGGTTTTCGGCGCTGACCCAACGCACGTTAAGTTCGCAATCCATAGCGATCGCTGCATGGCGCAAAGCTTCCACTACTGAGAGATAGGCATCAGTTAGCCTTACATATTTGCCAACGATGGCAATCTCTACCTGATGAGTTGGATTATACAGACGATTGACGAGAGTTTGCCACTGGCTCAATTCGGGTTGGCGTTTTTCTAATTGCAGCAACTCCAGTGTCTGTTGCGCCAGTCCTTCCTGTTCTAAAATCAGCGGCACTTCATAGATACTCTTGGCATCAATCGCTGTAATGACGCTTTCTACGGGAACATCGCAGAATTCCGAGAGTTTTTCTTTCATTCCCGGTGCGAGTAGGCGATCGCATCTACAAACCAAAACATCTGGTTGTATCCCTATCGATCGCAATTCCTTTACAGAGTGCTGCGTCGGCTTAGTTTTCATCTCCCCCGCTGAAGGAATCCACGGCACCAGCGTTACGTGCATATATAGTACGTTGTGCCGTCCCACATCTTTGCGGATTTGGCGAATCGCTTCCAAAAACGGCAGCGATTCAATATCCCCCACCGTGCCCCCAATCTCAGTAATTACCACATCAGGGTTAGTATTTCTTGCTACCCGCTGAATACGATCTTTAATCTCATTGGTAATATGGGGAATCACCTGCACCGTCCCCCCCATATAATCGCCGCGACGCTCTTTATTCAGCACCGCCTGATAAATAGATCCCGTCGTGACGCTATTCAGGCGAGACATCGACGTATCCGTGAAGCGTTCGTAGTGTCCTAAGTCTAGATCCGTCTCGGCACCATCTGCCGTTACGAAAACCTCGCCGTGCTGAAAAGGACTCATCGTTCCCGGATCGACGTTAATATACGGGTCTAGTTTCAAAATCGAAACTGAATAGTCACGCGACTTTAGCAATCGGCCTAAGCTTGCTGCTACAATCCCTTTGCCGATGCTAGAAACTACGCCCCCAGTAACAAAGACAAACTTAGTCATAAAATGCTAAAAAGAAGACCCAGATCAGCAACCCACCCCGTTAATTGTGCCACAGAGTTAACGACTTGTTTGTCGGTAGCAATCAGTTGTCAGTGGTGAGCAATCCTGTTTTGGGTAGCTGCATTGGCTTTTGTTGAATTTACCTTATCCTTTAGGAACGCGCAACGCTAACTGCTACAAACCTTTAAATCGCTCAAATGACTCGGAATAGGGACAAGTTCCAACTGAGTGGCGATCGCTACTATCCTAGAGTTAAAACCCTGTCTTACGCTATTCCAGAGTTTGCCTGCGATCGCTGCTAGGATTCTGGTAATGGCAGGTTAGCGGATTACGCCAAGCCAGAGGCTAGGATAGCATCTCTATTACAAGGTAACAAAAGCGCAAGAGTTGACTGGTGAAATTCTAAACTACTGATAGCTGGTAATGCTTGGCGGTTTTAAAATTAATAAGGATTTGATAACTTTGATTGCTGTCTTATAGATTTTGTAATTATAAATGGCTAAATTTTACACCGAATTGAATCCATCATTAAGAGAGTTTATCGAAGAACAGAAAATCTTCTTTACCGCTACTGCACCAAAAGAAGGCCGGATTAATCTATCCCCAAAAGGAGTAGATACTTTCCGCTGTATTAATAATGTGACAGTGGCTTATCTTGATTTAACTGGTAGTGGCAACGAAACAGCAGCACATCTTAATGAAAATGGTCGAATGACAATTATGTTTTGCAGCTTTTCTGAAAAGCCGATGATTCTGCGTTTATACGGTGAGGGGAGAGTTATTTTACCCAGAAATCAAGAATGGGAACATTTTTATGGTTTTTTCACTCCCATCTTAGGGGAACGCCAAATAATGGTATTAAATATTAACTCTGTGCAAACATCTTGCGGTTATGGCGTACCAGTTTATGAACTGCAAGAAGAAAGAAAAACTATTCGAGAATGGGCGGATAAAAAAGGAGAACAGGGTATATTTGAATATTGGCAAGCGAAGAATAAAAAAAGTATTGACGGACTAGAAACAAAACTTTTAGAAGATTGAGATATTAGTCATTTGCTAATGGAAGAGAGACAATGAGCCATTAGCAATAAACTAGGGAAGAAGGACAAATGAAAAACATCCTGGGAATTGCTGTATTAAGTTTGGTCATGGCAGCGCCAGCATCGGCGAAACAATCTCTCCACATTTCCTATCCTCCAACTAACCACAAAACCACATCTGACAAGATTTTCCTGATAGGCACGGCTCCACCGACAGGCGAGGTTTTGGTGAATGGAAAGGCTATTGTACGGAGTAAAAAGGGGCATTTTGCGCCTAGCTTTGGGCTGAAGCCGGGAGAGAATTTATTGACGGTTCGATATCAGAATCAAGAAGTCAAAATAAAAGTCACGCGGACTTCAACACAGCCAACTCCACCGAAAGGGTTGGGATTTGCGAAAGATTCTCTGACTCCAACAGTGGATATTGCTAGGCTGCCCGGAGAGCTAATTTGTTTTGGCGCGATCGCTCCGGAAAATGGCGATGTTTCTGTCATGCTGGGCGGTCAAACTATTCCCCTGATGGAACAGCCGCAGGTGGTACAATTACCAGCAAATTCGGCGGCGTTGACCGAACAAAATCAACCTTATGCTATTGCTGGAGCCGGACAATATCTAGGTTGTGCAGCAGCAGCAGCAGCAGCAGATTTAGGACATCCTCAATTTCAATTGACGATGAATCCAAAAACAGCAAATCCTGGTCTTCCCATTCCTCTTCCCCAAGAACCCCTACAGGTTACACAAAAGCCTGCTGAAAACGACAAACCAAAACCCACTACCACAAAAACACCTGCTTCTACGACTCAGACGGGGCCAGGTAAGGTGCAGATTTTGAATCCAGCCAATCTAGAGGTTGCTTCTGTGATTGTTGATGCTGGTGTCGCCAGAACTGGGCCAAGTACAGATTATTCTCGCCTCACGCCGCTACCGAAAGGAACCCAAGCAACGGTTACAGGTAGAGAAGGGGAATGGGTGCGCTTAGACTACGGCGGTTGGATTAATAGTCAGGAAGTTCAGATTGTTAAAGGTGCAGTACCGCCGCGCACCTTCATTCGCAGTATCCGGGCGCGTCAGGTTCCTGGTGCGACAGAGGTGATTTTTCCCTTGCAAGTGCCAGTACCGCTAGTTGTGCAGCAAGGCGATCGCGCTTTGAGATTAACACTTTACAACACTACCGCCCAAACAGACATTATTCGCCTCGATCCCGATCCCGTGATTTCTCGCCTCGACTGGGAACAGGTAATGCCGGGAATGGTGCAATATACCTTTAACCTGAAACAAGCGCAGCAATGGGGTTATACAGTCAGATACGAGGGGACGAGTTTGGTGCTTTCTCTGCGCCATCCGCCTCGCTTGAGTTCTGCGTCCTCTAGCAAGCCTTTATCTGGGATCAAAATTCTTCTCGATCCCGGACATGGCGGTAAAGAATCGGGTGCGGCGGGGCCTACAGGTTATGCGGAAAAAGATGCCAATTTATATGTGTCGAAGCTGATCGCAAATCAGCTGATTGCACGGGGGGCTACTGTGTATCTTACCCGCGAGACGGATAAGGAATTGTCGTTGCCCCAACGGACGGCGCTCATTGATGCAGTGAAACCCGCGATCGCGCTTTCCATCCATTACAATTCTCTCCCCGACGATGGCGATCCTCAAAACACCAAAGGATTCGGGACTTTTTGGTATCATCCCCAAGCTCAGGATTTAGCGGTATTTCTACATAACCACATAGTGCAGGAAGGGGGTCGTCCTTCCTATGGTGTTTTTTGGAATAACCTAGCGCTTGCTCGTCCCGCCTCCGCACCGTCAGTGTTGCTAGAACTCGGTTTTATGAGCAATCCAGAGGAATTTGAATGGATTACGAATCCCAGCGAACAGCAGAGAATGGCGCAAGCGATCGCAAATGGCATTACTCAATGGTTCAAAGCGACTCGATGAATACTCAGTAACCGACGCAGCTGTAAGCGCTGGAACTGCTGGCAGCACTGGTGCTACTTGTAACACCTCCACGGCTTACACTACTCGAAGCACTGGCAGAACTGGCAGCAGTTACACAATTCATCCCACCTCTCCTACTGAAACCACTAGCACTACTGGCAGCAGCACCTCCAGTATTAATGTTTCTATTAGGAATAGGAGGAGTATAAATTCTTCTATTAGGAATAGGAGGAGTATAAATCCTTCTATTAGGAATAGGAGTATTAGAGACACACAATTTGCTTAAATCCAGAGTTGACCCCGCCTGAGTTTGCATATAGCAATATGGTGTCTCAGGGCGGGAGTTATTAACAGGGGCGGGAGTTTGAGTAAAACCAACCTTACCTGGTAAAAAAACATAGGCTGCGGTCAAAGCTAAAGTTAGAGTAGAAAGCTTTAACATACAATGATCTTCATAAAATTACTTTTTATATTTTCCTCTATATTTATTAATTTTAATTCAGTAGAATCCCTCGATTGCCTACTTTAAATTAGTAGGTATTTCCATTAATTTAAAATTAAAGTTTTGGTTAAATATTTTAATAATTACCAAAATTTACATAGAGCCAAATTTAAAGCAATTTATGAAGCACATATTTATTTACTAGCAAAGCGGGTTATGGCTGAAAAGCAGTGTAAAAAATAATCATGCCTGTTGTAGGTGATACTAATGGGGTAGCGAGAGGATGAGGAAGCGATCGCGTTTGGGAGGGAATGCGATCACTTCCTAAAATCTCGACTCATTTGGCACAACATTAATCAGAAGTTTGCTCAGAGGAAAATGCCTGCCTTACTTGTTCCTCTGTCAATCCCAAACCGTGAGCCACCTGTTCCACAGTCAACCCCATTGCCAGTAACCGGGGTACTGATTCTAACTTGGCTTTCATTTCACCTTCTTCGACGGCTTCTTGATAGATTCTCGTTTGCTTTAACTCACTAAATCCAAACATAGCTTCTAACTCCTGACGAGTCATTTTTGGCAACTTGTACAAGACTATTGTCTCTATCAATTCTATAATTTGCTTTCTCAGGGTTGCATCGGCAATTTCCTGTCCAGCTTTGTTTAATAGCTGTCTTGCCGTATCAATTGCTTTTTTCCTAGTTTCTACGATTAATTTCACCACCCCCACGCCAAGGGATTGTTCTGCCGCTTCCCCTAATTCATTTAAATATATCCGCCTGATTCGCGGACTTGTCAGTAACTCCCGATACTGTGGCTTTACGCCTGGATCTTGGCTTCTAGTTTTAAACAGAACTACTCCCCGCCAATCGTTAGATTGTTCATATTGAGAAAGGTAGAGAAATGTTTCGCCAAAAAAACGCTGATAGAATCTGGTATCGCGTTGAAATTGTACTTCTACAAAGTAAATAGGCTGGTCGGGCAAATCTTCAGCAGGTAGAAATACGCCATCGATGCGAAAGGCAGTTTGTTTAACTTCTACTGATTTGAATTCATAGGCATCGCCTGTTGAGGGAGGTTGTCCGATGAGTTCAAAGAAGATGCCGGGAAACTGTTGAAATAGTTGATAGAAAATCGAGTCGGTTTTCACCAGTTTTAGAAATAAAGATGAGCAATAATATCAAATCCGGTTGATTACCCGTAATTAAGAAGAACCCCACCTGTCCATCGCCTGCGGCTCTGGCTCCCCTGTTTGCTTGCAAACAGGGGTTGGGGTTCTTTTTTTATCAGCAATAAACCGCATTTGATATAAAAAGGCAAAAGAAGTCTTGATATTTTCCTTTTGCCTTTTTATTGTCCACCCCACAAGTAAATTAAACAGTGTGAGCAGTTTGATAAGGACTCGTCAACTTATCCAACTGTTGCACTAACAAGCTGAGGAATAAACCCACATCGGTGACAACGCCGACAGATTCCACAGAACCGCGATCGCTTAATTTCGTCACCACTGCTGGGTTAATATCGACGCAGACCATTTTCACCCCGGCTGGGGTCATATTTCCGACACCGATGGAATGAAGCATAGACGACAGCATTAGAATCATGTCTGCGCCTTCTAACAACCGGGCATATTCTTCCTGCGCCTTAATCATATCCGTCTGAGTATCTGGCAAAGGGCCATCATCGCGGATGGAACCAGCGAGGGAGAATGGCACGCCAGCACGGACACACTCATATAAAACGCCACTGGTAACAACACCTTGCTCAACCGCTTTCTCGATGCTGCCACAACGACGAATCATGTTAATTACCTTCAGGTGATGGCGGTGTCCGCCGCGCACAGAAACGCCGCGTTTCATATCCACACCAAGGGAGGTTCCCATCATCGACTGTTCGATGTCGTGGACTGCGATCGCATTTCCTCCCAGCAACGCCTGCACGTAACCTTGGCGAATCAGATGCGCCAAGTGTTCGCCGCCGCCAGTGTGAATCACAACAGGCCCAGCCGTCACAACCACTTTGCCACCTTGATCGCGGACTTGGCGAAGTTCCCAAGCAACTTGCTCAACCACCAATTCCACGCGGCGTTCGCTGGAAACGCCAGCAGACATAAAGCTGAATTCTTGGGTATTTCGCACTTCCCGCGATTCTGTTTTACGCACGGTGCGGATACCGACGACATCGACAACTACGCGATCGCCAACTTCTAAATCTCGCAGCAGCTTACACCGCGCAACAATCCCGTTGGAAGTGTCGGTAATAGCGATCGCGCCATCCATGCGCTGTCCCAGCACCTTGATCCATTCTCCATTTACCCGTACTTGTGTCGGATAAATAGTTGATACGTAGAAATCATCGGGAGCTACACCCGCTTGCACCACTGGTTCCAGTTTTGCATCGCGCTCGTCTTGAGGCAGATCCACCGCCCCCAAATCAATCAACTGCGATAAAATCGCTTCCATCACTTCGTGGGAAGGAGCCGACACCTTCACCTCAGCACTTGAGGTACTTTGTCGCTGTGCTCCCAGTTGGAAATTGAGAACCTGGAAACTACCCCCATTTTCCACAACTAAATCTAAAGCCCGGTTGATTAAGCCAGTGTCCAGCAAATGTCCTTCTATGCGAACCGTGCGGCTTTCCACGGAGACAGCTTCATGAACTTCCGTTCGCACAGGTTCCGTCACCCGCAGCGTCAAGCACTTAGCTGCACCACCCGCTTTCAAGAATTCCGTTAGCGGCGTTTCAATTACCTGGAAACCAACATCGGTAAGGCGTTTTTTCAGGCTTTCACTCGCCTTATTCATCACTACAACGCTATCAATATTCACGGCGTTGCAGGCGAAATTCACCGCATCCGCTTCTGCGATCGCAATTCGCTTCTCCGGCGCGACTCGCATTTCAATGACGCGGTTGGAGTAAGAATCAAACGCAGGGGGATAATACAGCAGATAGCCGCCATTCAAGGGACAAAAGCAGGTATCCAAGTGATAGAAGCGCTCATCCATCAGTCGCAGCGAAAGCACTTCGATATCTAACCACTTTGCTAGATACGGGTGCGAGTCGAGTTCCGAACGGAAACCGTACCCCGCCCACAGCCAGCGCCCTTCCCGATCCAGCAGCGCATCGCCAGCACCTTCAAAGGGCAAGTCTTTGGGCAATTCATGCACGGTGCAGCCCTGCGACTCGAACCACTCTTTAAAGTATGGCTCTTCCCCTTGTCGCTCTTTGTGGAAGAAGCGACTGAGAACGACAGTATCTCCCAGAACTAGCCCAGCGTTGGCTGTGAACACCATATCAGGCACACCGGGTTGCGGTTTAACCAAATCGACAATGGCGTGGTCTTTGAGGACGTAGTGAAGCTTTTGCCATTGCTCGACGGCGCGATCGCGTGACGACTTGTGAATATTGCCCTCCATCCAGGGATTAATCACATAATCCACATCGTAATGATCGGGAGCGCACATCAAAAAGCGGATCGGGGAACTCATAAAAAAAATCTCAGGTGGATTAGATGCGAAATACTATTGGATACAGACTTTCCATGCTCCAATTCTGTCAATTTTGCTACAAAACTTTTGCCTCTGAGCTATGAAAGTCGCCTCCAGAGGCAACTACCTATTCTATTACTTTAGCGACTAAATAGGAGCTACTGGTTAAAAAAACTCATTGTTAAATTAAACCAAAAATAGAGAAACCCGGTTCTTCTAAAAAACCGGGTTTTCCTTGAGGAGAGGGAGTTGTAAGTTTAATTACACTCACCTAGTTAAGAGATGCCAATTATCAATTATTCATTACTTTTTCGATATTGCAATAAAGCGTTCGGAAAAGTAGCATCTGCTAATAATGGCTGTAAACCTTGGGCAACGCGAACGGCTAAAAGCTTCTGTCCGGCTGCGTTTGGATGAATAATATCGTCTTGGCGATATTGCGGATTATCGATTATTCCCTTCAGCACGTCTGGAATTAAGTACGCTTGTGTATCTTTAGCAACGCGCTGGACAAGTTCGTTGTATTCATCTCTAGCTAACCCCAGCTCCGGTAAACTAAGGTTCATTCCCAACAACACAACAATTGCTTTTTGTTGTTGAATTGTTGTCACTATTTGCCGCAAATTCTGTTCTGTCTCAGTTTTGGGAATTCTTCCCAAGAAATCATTTCCACCTATTCCCACAATAACTATCCAAGGTTGGGCGGAAATCACATCTTTTTGCAAGCGACTAAGTGCCATTGCAGTTGTATCGCCGCTGACACCGCGATTTACAATTGGTATACCCAACTGACGAGAGAGAACGCTGGGATAAGCTTCGGTTTGCGCCACGCCATATCCCGCGGTGATGCTATCGCCTAAAGCAATGATTTGCGTACCAGCGCCAGCTTTAAGGTTTTTGACAGTTTCGGGTTGACTAGCGCAGCTGGTAACGGCGAAAAACGAAGCAAACAGCATACTAAAGAACCAATACCATCGGCGGTGTTTCATTTTTGGGAGAGTGAGAAGCTATTTTGGCACTCTCTTAATTCTGCCAAATTCATCCAACCCGCAGGTTGAAACTTGGGGCTATATAGCGTTTCTCAGTTGGGCGGAATATATCGCGGTTCTGACGTTCTCCCCATCTTGGTAGGGACATGGCATCCCTATATATGTATCGCACCCAACCCTTGAATTGGTATACAAACGAAGGATGCGATCGCGGACTTTCTTAACCTGGTCTCGTCGGGTTTTGATTGTGTAGCGGCGATTTGTAATCGCGACTATGTGCGATCGCGCTATTTCTGATTGTTCATCCGGCGCAAATAGCGGATGTGAAGCCCCAGACAAAAGAACCATAACAGCAAAACTAATAACACGCTGGGAGATGTTTGCACAACAGTCTCGTATTGTATTGACTGTGACTGATGCTGAACCTGTCTTTGAGCTTGTAGCTGTGGTGCAAGGAAGTTGTCATGCAAATTTTCTACTGCTTCCCGTTGCTGAACTTTGTCTTTTTGCTTATCGGTTTCCTGCTGCTGAAGTTGATCTTTTTCAGAGTGCGTAATCACTGATTCACCCCGTTTGTGGGTTAACGAGGTGAATTGTTTTTTTGGGCTTTTCCCCACGCACGTTCCCCAAGCGCAGCCGGAAATGTTTGTATAATGCGGGTTACAAGCTTGGGGAAGCTTGCTGGGTTGGGCTGCTAAAAGTTCTTAATATTTTTTTTCATTTGAGTAATGCCAAGAAACATTGGCTGGCGAGAACCTGCTAAGAGTAATGCAATCAAATTGCTGGAAGCCTTGCTGTCTCTTGCGGATGGATGGGAGTTAGATGACTGTGAGTTAAAGGCAGCAGTTCAAGTTGAGTGGGTTTCAGAGAATAAGCTGCGGGTGACGGGGAAAGTTAAGCAGAAACGGGGAAAAAGGGAAACAACAGTTGAAATCGGCACCACGAAGAAAGCTTTAGTAAAGCTGGTAGAGAAAGCCGGGAAAAGTTTAGAATTTCCACAGCGTCAACAGGGAGAAGGCAGCAGCAGAGAAGACAGGGAAGCAGAAGCGGTTCAAACTGTTTTCGACTGCTTGAGAGAGTTGGGGGTATTCGAGGAAGATCCCAACAATACGAGAAAGAACCAAGGTTATTGGAAATTCACTCTGAAGCTGAAGCACCAAACAGCGTCTTTGAAAGAGAATCTGGCAGAGATTCAGCTGAAGTGGAAGGGGCAAAATCCAGAAGAACCGCCACCGCCACCAACTAACATCAACTGGCGCGAAGTGTGCCAAACCCGCCTCGACAACCAAAAGCGCCTCCTAAATAATCCCCTTACCTGTGGAAATCAGCCTGACTTCTATGTGCCGCTGGGATTGGTGGAACCGAAGCCGAAGGAGGAAATTCGACACAGGTGTGATGTATCGCCAGAGGAGGGTTCGCGGTTTTACCAACTCTCAGAGACACAAATCACCAAGACTTATAACCAGCCAAAGGAGTTTTTTGAAGAAGTCTTGCGCCAAGGGCAAAGCAAAAATAGTCAGGGGCGGCGCTTGGGAATTACTGGTGAACCGGGTGCGGGGAAAACTACCCTTTGCTACCAAATTGCCAAATGGATATTAAAGCAAAATCTGGGCGTGCCGATTTTGATTCGCCTCGCGGATATTGGCAGCAAATCTCTGGGGCAGTTTTTATTGGAAGATTGGCTGTGTCATGCTGCTGATGAAGTGGAAGCAGCACCGCCGGAATGGAAGACAGCGTTTAGGGAATTGGTGAAAAGTGGCGATGTGTGGTTGCTGTTGGATGGGGTGGATGAAATGCCTGTCGCCTCTTCGTTGGCAGCAATTAATCGGCAATTGGCGGAAGGTTGGGCAAATAAGGTGCGGGTGGTGCTAACCTGTCGGCTGAATGTCTGGGATGCGGACAAAAACGCACTGCGGGATTTTGATGTTTATCGCAATTTGGATTTTGATGAGAAGCAGGTTAAGGAGTTTATTCAGAATTGGTTTGCTGATAACCAAGAATGCAAGGGTTTGCTGCAAGAGTTAGCACAACCCAACCGAGAACGCATTAACGATCTCATCAAAAATCCGCTTAGGTTAGCTTTATTGTGTCGCACTTGGAAAAAGGGAAGCAAATTGCCAGATACCAAGGCGGGACTTTATGAGCGACTTGTCGAGGCACACTATATATGGAAGGATGAAAACCAAGAATTTGCCATTTCTCCTGAGAAGCAAAAAGAACTAAATCAGGCATTTGGGGAATTGGCAAAGCAAGCGATTGACAACAAAGACTTCCGCTTTCGATTACGGGAAACTTTTATCAAGAGTTTCTTAGGCGAACCCAATCAAGAGTTTTCCTTGTTTTGGTGGGCGCTGAAGCTGGGGTGGCTGAACCGGGTGGGATTGCCATTAGCACAGGAAGAAGATAGCGATCGCGCTGTTTATGCGTTTTTCCATCCCACGTTTCAGGAATATTTCGCAGCGTGTACGATTTCTGATTGGCACTTTTTCTTGACTCATGACAATGACAATCCTCAACCGTTACCGGGGAATGTTTACCGCATTTTTGAGCCGCAGTGGAAAGAGGTGATTTTGCTGTGGCTGGGGCGAGAGAATGTGGAAAGGGAGCCGAAAGAGGAGTTTATTAAGGTGTTGCTAGAATTTGAGGATAATTGCCTCAAGCCCTATTGGGGATTTTATCAATATCGAGCTTATTTTCTAGCAGCAGCAGGAATGACTGAATTTGAAAGTTGTAGTCGTATTGATGAGATTGTTAGACAAATTGTCGAGTGGACATTCGGTTTCTTCGATATCGATAAGCAAGCTTGGATGTATCGCGGTTTTTATCCCATCCATAAATACGCTAGGGCAGTGTTATGGGAGACTAATCGCAGCCACGTTATTGTTGTAATTAGTGAATGGTTATGTTTATGTCAAGAGGAGCGGATACGCAAGAAGGTTGCTGAAAATAATGGAAAGCAAACTGAAGAAGAAAATATTAAGCAATTAGCTTTAACTTTATTAAAGTTTTCACCTAGCAATTCCCAAGCAACTCAAGCCATCAATAATCTAGTGAACTCCTCTCAAAATGATTTATTCAAATACTTAAAATCTGTAAAATTAGAGTTTAATCAGCTAGTAGCTTATCTAAGCAATGATAGGCAAGAAAATACGGAAATAACTGATACTTTAGAAAAAGCAATTCCTAAAGATATAGATGAAATTGCTATATTGATTAACATATTGCAGAGCAGCGAGAATGATGCAAAAGTTTTTTGCGAAACTATATCTAAATTAGATAAAATAATTACTGGCAATCTATCAGCACTTCCGGTTGTTGTTAATATTATAAACCAATCTCTTATGGAAGATGGAGAAGCTGATTATTATCCCCTTTTTATAGCTCTTGAATGCTTACCAAAAATTGGAGCGGGTAGTTTAGAGGCTATTAATGTTCTAAAGGAAGTATTGCAGAGAAATTTAGATTATAGACATTATGCAATTAAGTTTAAAGCCGTATTAGCGTTAATAGCGATCGGTATAGGTAGCCAAGATGCTTTCAATATTTTAATTAAGATAGTACATCAACGGGAGAAGCGACTTTATCATCAAACTGCTTTGAGCTTACAAAATATTCTTCAAGGAGATTTGTTTCGGCAAGCAGTTGTAAATCTGAAGGGTTATTTAAATAATTCCATCTATGAGAATGATCGCGGTTTTTACATACATTGCTACTGGACACTTTTGTACTGCACTCAAAACATGACTTACGTAGACTTTTACCAAGCTTGGTGCAATCCAATTTCCACCCATCCAGAAAGTCAAGAAACCACTGCTGTTGCTTCCAACTCCTCAACGCAAAGCTTCGACTTGGCGAATTTCCTCCAACTCCTCAACACAGCGATCGCTAATAACTCCAACCTCAACGACACCATTCACCTCATTTGTATCGATGCCAGCAAATTCGATAACCCAGATAACCCCGCCTCAGAAATTTACGCCGAGATGGTAATGCAAGGCTGTCCCGAACGTCAGAATGGGGAACCGGAAACGATGCAAGCTCTCAAAGTTTATTGTCAGCTAAAATGTCAGGGAATCTTCCTAATTTTTTACGAAGATACAAGCGGCGAACCGCCCCAAAGCTTCAGTCAAACTTTCCTCTCATCTCTGAGCAAATTTCGTAACGCGAGGAGAATTTGTGTAGTGAGCGAACAGCCTTGTAATCTCCAAACTTTCTCTCCCAGTCAGCCGAATTTAGTTGCAGATATTGTGAGTTGGATTAGAGAGAAGATGATGGAAGAATAAAGCGCGATCGCTAACCTGGCATCCACCCAAGGAAAATCTGTGTCAACAAGAGTAGCGATCGCTTACTCACTTTCCTCAACTTTCTTGTGAGTTGCTAACCCAGCGATAAAAGCGCCTAAAATTGCCCCAGTCCACAAGCCAGTCGTGCTGCCTTGCATGAACGAGCCTGGCATCACCAAAGCTTTGCAAACTGGCTTGTAGCCCGGTATAGGCAAGGTATGACGCGCCCCATTTTCGCACTGTTGGGAGTGGGCAGCCCAGCTAAGTTGTCCGCCCGCGTAGGCACCGAAAAAGCCCGATGTCAGTGCTATAAATGTGCAAATTAGGGTTCGGTTTTGAGGTAGCTTGTTCATAGCTAATTGCTAATAGCTAAAAGGTAAAATATTGAATTTTGCCTTTTAGCTATTAGCCTTTTTAGATCAACCTGTATTCCGCATTCCGGCGGCGATGCCGTTAATAGTTAACAGCGCGCCGCGCAGCAATTCGCCTTTACTGTAACGAGAGTGAACAACGCCGGATGCGGCTTGTTTCCCATGATGGCGCAGGCGTTTGAGCAGAGAGACTTGCAAGAAGCCTAGGGGGACGATGGTGCCGTTGCGTAACTGCACCGAACGCTGGAGGACTGGATCGCCATCCAAAAGCTTTTGATGACCTGTGATGCTGAGAACTAAATCGCAAGTAAGGTGAAATTCTTGGGCAATTTGTTCATACAAAGCTTCAAAGCGATCGCGATCTTCCGGTCGAGATAACTCGCGCACGTAGTGGTGAGCAATCTGCAAGTCTACCTTCGAGAGAGTCATTTCTGCCTTGGAAATGACCATTTTGAAGAAAGGCCATTTGAAGTAGAAGTAGCGCAGCAGCTTCAGATTTTCCTCTGGCTCCTCGCTCAAGAACTCTTGCAACGCTGTACCGACACCGTACCAACTCGGTAGCAGGAAGCGGCTTTGCGTCCAGCTAAACACCCAAGGAATGGCACGCAGACTAGCTAAATCTTTTTTACCACCACGACGGGCTGGGCGAGAGCTGATTTGCAATTGGCTGATTTCTTCGATAGGCGTTACCTGGTGGAAGAAATCCACTAAGTCTGGTTGCTCGTAAATCAGAGCGCGATAATGCGATCGCGATCGCGTCGCTAACTCTTCCATAATTTCATTCCAGGGCTGAATATCATCAAACCCCGTCTGCAACAAACTTGCCTGAATTACAGCCGTCGTTACTGCTTCCAGATTGTAAAGGGCTAACTCTGGCAACGAGTATTTAGAAGCTAGAACTTCCCCCTGTTCGGTAATTTTGATCCGACCGTTGATACTGTGACCTGGTTGCGCCAATATCGCCTCGTATGCTGGCCCACCACCACGACCTACCGAGCCGCCGCGTCCGTGGAAGATGCGTAAAGCGACACCGTATTCCTCAGAGATTTTCTGAAGAATTTTCTGAGCCTTGTGAATTTCCCAATTACTGCTCAAGAACCCGGAATCTTTGTTGCTGTCGGAATAACCCAACATCACTTCTTGCAGAGACGTTACCATCCCATTCTCTAAACCGTTGTAGCCTCCGGCAAGGCAAGCGCGATACAAAGGCAGTTCAAACAGGCTTGCCATGACTGTTGGCGAACGCTTCAGGTCTTCCACCGTTTCAAACAGCGGCACTACCATGATGCTGCTGGAGCCTGTGGCGGGGTCATATAGACCTGATTCTTTTGCCAGCAACAGCACTTCGAGAATGTCGCTAGCTTCGCGACTCATGCTGATGATGTAAGTTCGGCAAATTTGCGGGCCAAACTCCTGCTGTAATTGCCGCAGCATTCGGAAAGTCTCAATCGTCTCGCAAACTTTCTCAGAAAACGGCAGTTCTGCTGGGATTAGCGGCCGCCTAGTTTGCAGTTCAGTTGCTAACCAGAGCGATCGCTCTGCTTCCGTCATCTCATTGTAGGACTTGGGCAGAATTTGCAGGTACTCGGCAATCTCGTTCATTGCGTCCGAGTGGCGAGTGCTTTCCTGGCGCATATCCAGTTCTGCCAACTTAAACCCATAAATTTCCACCTGGCAAATCAAATTTTCCAGGTCGCGGCACGATAAACCTGTTTCCTTCAGGTTGTGCTCTATCAGCCGCAGTTCTGCCAAAAACTCTATTCCTGAGCGGTACATGGTGGGGTCTTGGTTTCCAATAACTTGCCCATGCAGGTTTGATCCATCAGAAATTTGCCGATTGCGATCGCGGGTATTTTCCAACCGCCGTTGGATGTATGCCAGCTTCAGCCGATAAGGTTCTTGCCGATAGCGAATTGCCAGTTGCTCGTACACTTCTGGCATTTGCGACCGATCCTGCTCCAAGGAATCCAGCAAATCTGGCAAAACATCGCTCCAGTGCAACGACAGGCTCAATAGATTCGTCAGCTGTCGCAACGACTGGACATATTTCTCTAACACCAAATCGCGCTGATAGCAAGCTGTTTGCCAAGTTACTAAGGGCGTTACAGAAGGGTTGCCATCCCGGTCTGACCCTACCCAAGAACCGAACTTGCAGAAGTTATTAGTCGGAGGAGTTAACCCTTTAAAAGAATCTTTCAAAGCGTGTTTCAGGCGCTGATACAGTTGGGGAATTGCATCAAACAAAACTTCTTGGAAGTAATGCAGGGTGTAATCCACCTCATCCAGCACTGTCGGCTTAAATTGGTGCAGTTCGTCGGTGCGCCACCAGAGGCGAATTTCTTCCGTAAGCTGTTCGACGCACGCTTCCGCCTCCCAGGAAGAACTTAAGCCTAAAGCTCGAAATTCTTCTTCTGCCTGATCTAGCTGTTGCAAAATTTTCGCAAGGCGCTGCTGTTTGCCTCGAATCGTGTGGCGGACGATTTCGGTGGGGTGAGCAGTGAATACTAACCGAATATCCAGATTGTCAATCAGTCGCTGGATTTGCTGCGGTGGCATATTCAACTGGCGCAAGTGGGGAAACAACCAGTGGAATGTGCCTTTGCTTTGTTTCGCCTCTGCCTCCTGAAACCAGCTTTTTTCCAGCATATCTGCGCCGAGTCCGCCGTTTTGCGCTTCCTTCTCCATTGCCGCACTGGACAAAATTGCTGAGTCCCCATCTCCTTGCGGACTAAGGGTTTTACGCGGCGCTATTCCTCCGGGCGGGTCGCTGTAAGTAGCACGGCGGGAGAGTTGTTGATCGCGCTGTTCGTAGTGCTGTTCAACGATGTTAATCAGCTGGAAGTATAGGGCAAAGGCGCGTGAAGCTCTGATGGCTTCGTTTAAGTCCAGCTTTTCAATCACGCGCGAAACTGACAACTCTGGAGATTCTGTGGCTTGCCCTTCCGGCGAACACATCGAACGTAGTTGATTTAGCAAATCGACCAGTTCTTGACCGCATTCTTGTTGGAGAACAGACTCCCACAAGTCCTCAACAACTTTGAGGCGATGGCGCAAAAATAGGTTAGACGTGGAAGCGATCGTCAATTGCTGGTCGGACAAATGGACTAGGGAACTCATAGAGTCTATTCTCGCTCAAGAAGAATAATCAACTAATTTTAGGGGTAATTGTCTCAGCTAGTGGTTTCACTGAACACTATCTGGAGAATAGAAAATAAGGTATAGGGGATTGGGGATTGGGGATAGGGAGGAGGAAAGGAGAAAAAGTGGTTTCCTCCTTCCAGTGGTCTACTCCAGAATTTCGACTTGTGAGTGCTTTTCTGAATCAGGGAAGTGGAGAACTGGCAAGCGATCGCCTCGGAATATTTCCTCGCTACCTTGACCTATAGCCGATAGCAAATCGCTGGCAGCTTTGATGCCCACAATCCCCAGTAGCATTGGCACTGTGGCTAAACTTAACCAGATTCCCGGTGATGGTGCCGATGAATCTGCATCTCTTGTGCTTGACTGTACCTTTTTAGTGGGAGTTTGCATAGGGAGGGTTAAAGATGAGTTCCAGATGATTTTGGGGAAAATAAGATTAACAAGGTGAGATTTTCAACACCTTGGGGGCGCTGATATCTTTAGTTTATTCCCCAGAAAATCAGAGCGATCGCCTCCGCAATATTAGTATGGAGCAAGTGCGTTTACCATTTCTGTTTTCTGAGAAATAGCGCCTCAAGCGCTGCCAATGCTTTTCGTGTGTAGCTTAAGGAGTGTCTGCCTTGTGCTTTGACTATTGGCGCTAGAAGCAATTGTACAGACCCTTTAGACTTTCGGGGCTGTTAATACTTGCTGAAGTAGAAAGTATGAAGTATTAAATATGAAGTGTGAAGTGTGAATTATACCTTAAAATTTTGGGTTAAATCCAGTTTTCCCGATTTGGTGATATACAACTGTAGTGCTACCGTAACCTTCCCTAAACGACAAGGGCTAGGGCCATTGTTCATGCTTCATCTCTACCGTCTTCATTTGCAAGTCCAGGGTACAAGTTTGTGATGTTGGATACCGATCAGATCGCCCATACAGGGAGTCAATCCTCCCTCGCCCAGTGGGTTCACCGCGCTATCGGTCTTCCGGAAGTGCGCCTCCGATTTCGCCTGCGGGGAAATAACCTGCATATTCTTTGTGAAGGCTCTGAATGCCCGCCTTCGGGGACAGTTGTCAGTCGGTTTGTGCAAGCACTCAAGGTTAAAGATGAGGCATCTGGGTTTCCCGCACAAGCAGATCCCATCGACCAGGTAATCTTCTACGGTCGCGCTTTAGGTTGCCATCGTCCAGACTGGGTAAAGCAAATTCCTCTACAAGAGCTTAACCCGCATCAGTCAACTGCTGCCAGTAAGGTCGAAACAAGCGACCAGCCACAAGCGACGACTGAAGATGAGTTGACAGTTTCTAATCGCAGTCTAGCCCGGTCTGGTCAACCAGAAGCGATCGCGCAATATTTGGGCGAAATTCTCACTCCTCTGGGGGTCGGTGTCAAAGTAGCAATCAAGAATCTTCCGGCGCGGGAAAAGGGAACAGAGGTAGACAAGGTGGGTTCCTTGTCCCCAATCCCCAATTCCCAATCCCCAGTCCCCAATCCCCAATCCCCAATCCGCCGTCTTTGGGTTCTTTGTGAGTCCGACTACAGCCCTGATGAGTCATTGCTGGCGCAACCTGTGGCTCAACAGTTGCGGAATTTGAAGCTGGAAGGATTTCTGGATGCAGTAATTTGCTCTCAGGTGAGGGGAGAAAAAACCCGCGATTGGCTGCTGCGAGTGGATCTAACTCCCCCAGAAGAAATGCTCAAAGATTGGGCGCGTTGGGGAGACATTCAAGCGATCGCCCGCTTGCTTAATCAAGCGTTACAGCCTGATGGAATGCAAATTTCCGCTGTTCTCAAAGATGTAACGCTGCATTTATTCTGTAGCAAAACGGGAGCCGGAGAAGAAACCGCACCAGACAAACAAACTGCTATGGGAGCGATCGCGCCTGTATTAGAAATTTTGGCACCGCAAGGCATCCAAGCTGCAACAGTTTATGGTGTCGAAACCCACGGCTTGTCGTCAGTACCAGAACAGGAAACCCCGATTTGGATCGACTGGCTAAATTTACCAGCGACAGTGCAACCAGTCTTAACAGAATCTACCTTGAAACTGGCTCAACATGGCGACTTGAAGGCAATTCAGTTTTTATTGGAACGCCTACTGAATCCGGATCTGGACGAACGATTAGAAACAGGTGGCATTAGTTTATCCCTGCGTCGCAAACAAGATTTGTTGCACTTTATGAGCGAGTCCCTCATCTGTCCACAACAGTCGGTTGTGGGGCCGCCGATTGCTAAGTTCGTTCGCCAACTAGCGATTCCGGGAATTGCTGGAGTGAGAATATATGGCCGTCGCGCTGGTAAATCATCCCCCTTATGGCAGATGGGCGCTGATTTTGTGGCTCGCAAGCGATTGGTGCCAGAAGCTACCCCAGAATTTGCCGCCAGCGATGCTTATCTGGGAGAACTTCTCTCTCCCACAGACGAACCAGTTCTGCGTCCCGATGTCACCACAGAAGATGTAAAAGCTGCTGCTTCTGCCGCATCTGGGAATTTAATCAGGCTGGTTCAACAAATGTTGTCCGCCTCCCAGTTGTTTATTCCCACCTTGGAAATAAAAGACTTGGCACCAGCCGCAGCGAGTAAAACCAGTACCTCAATTTACAATTATTACCAAGGTTTCAAAGTTGCCTTGGTTTGGGGCGTGCTGGGATTATTGCTGACGGTGCAAACAGATTGGCTTTTGACTCAATTGCTGAAGTCAAAGCCGCAGCTTGCTTCGTCCGCTTTTAGTGGTAGAAAAATAGGCCAAGGTCAACAGACAACAGACGCAACTTTGCCGAAGCTGTCTTTGCAAAAATCCCCCGGCGCGAACGCCCGTGCATTCAACTCCCAAGGCTTTACTCGCGACGGTGATAGTAGTGTCACGGTGAGTAAGTTAAATAGAGCTAATGCTTCATCGGTGGCAATTCTGGCAGCTGCGCGATCGCCAAATCCTTCTTTTAACAACCGTCTGTTAGACGAAAAGTTGGCTCTTTACCAACAGTTGCTGACCCAACGCCGAGGCGTTCCTCCAGATGTTTTAATTGTCGGTAGTTCTAGGGCAATGCGGGGTATCGACCCGACAGCACTCGAAGATGCTCTGGCTGCACAAGGATATCCAGGTGTTAAGGTGTTTAACTTTGGCATCAACGGTGCGACTGCACAAGTTGTAGACTTTCAACTGCGCCAAGTTTTGACCTCAGAGCAATTGCCAAAATTAATTATTTGGGCGGATGGGGCGCGGGCATTTAATAGCGGTCGCGTGGATACCACCTTCAGCGCGATCGCTGCTTCCAGAGGATTCAAGCAATTGCTCGCCGGAACCTTCCCCAAACAAAGTTCAACTGCTGCCCGTCCGGGTCAAACTGCGATCGCGCCCGCAACCGAAGAAGGCGCAAGTGCTTCTTTATCACAAAGTTACCAAGCAGTCAATAGCTGGCTAAATGAAAAGCTGGGAACAGTTTCCCAAGGTTATACCCAGCGCGACCAGATGAAAGCGTGGCTTCGGGATCAGTATGCTGCCTGGGTGAAACCAGCAACGCTGAAAACAACCGTTGAGAAAGATACCGAAACCCCCCAAGAAGCCGAAGCCCGTGAAGCCGCCATTGACTTTGATGGCTTCCTACCCCTCTCAGTTCGGTTTAATCCCGCCACTTACTATCAGCGGTATGCCAGAGTCAGCGGCAGCTATGACAGCGACTATGAAAGCTTTAAAATGGACGGCACCCAAGCCGAAGCGATGGAGAAGCTGCTGAAATTTAGCCAAGATAAGCAAATTCCGATTGTTTTTGTGAATCTGCCCCTCACCCAAGATTACTTAGACCCAGTACGCACAGAACATGAGCAAGCATTTCAGCAATATATGCGATCGCTATCCCTACAAAAAGGACTGATTTTCAGAGACTTAAGCCAGCTTTATCCCACCAAACATGACTACTTTTCTGACCCCAGCCACCTCAACCGCTACGGTGCCTATGAAGTCTCCAATCAGCTTGCTCAAGACCCAATGATTCCTTGGATAAAAAAAGATTAAAAAGGCAAAATTAAAAATTAAAAACTGCTTTTTAATTTTTAATTTCTAATAAACTATGACATTCATTTCGCTTACTTACGCACTTTTCCTGGTCAGCGTTCTGGGCATTTATTGGTCATTACAGCAGCAAAAATCGCAAATGTGGGCGCTGCTAATTGTCAGTTTGGTTTTCTATACCTCACTGCAAGCGCCGACGTTAGTAAAAGAGCAAACCTGGCTGCAACTTTTAGCATCGCCACAAGTCGCTTACGTTCCCCTGCTTTTGGTTATTACTCTAATTAACTTCCGTCTGGGAAAGGCAATTGGAGAAAATACAGCATTAGGACTTTACGCCACAGACCCTAATGAAGATTGGCAGTTCGATCAAGCTTTTTGGAATCGCCAGCGACTGAAGCTTTTATGGTTAGGAATTGTACTAAATGTTTTACTGCTATTGAGCTTTAAGTACATACCTTTTTTATTAAATTCGGTGGCAGGCTTTTACGGTCAATTGACCGGAGCACCTCTACCAGTTGCGGCAAATACTGCCAGTTGGGTCAGCACTAACTTAATAGCACCCTTAGGCTTGAGTTTCTTCTCTTTTGAGTGCATTGCTTACTTAATTGATGTGTATCGCGGTGCGCCAGCACAAGAGCGTTTTTTGAATTTTGCCGCCTATAAATTATTTTTTCCCAAGTTGATTGCTGGGCCGATTACTCGTTATCATCAATTCTCAGCTCAGCTGAAAACGCTACAATTTCCGACACTAAACCAGATTACAGAAGGACTCTGGCTGATTGCCTGCGGTGCAGTAAAAAAAGCACTCATTGCAGACAGATTGGGAATTTTTGTTGATTTGTGTTTTGGCAACTTAGAACGGGCTGGCAGCGGGGATTTGTGGTTAGCGATCGCTGCCTACGGACTGCAACTTTATTTAGATTTTAGCGGATATGTAGACATTGCTCGTGGCAGTGCAATTCTGTTGGGATTTCATCTGCCAGAAAATTTTGACTTTCCCTACTTCAGTACCAGCATTGCGGAATTTTGGCGGCGTTGGCATATTACTCTCGGCGATTGGTTGCGGAATTACCTTTATTTTCCCTTGGGCGGTTCCCGGCAAGGACTGAGACGCACCTGCCTCAACTTACTAATTGTGATGCTGATTGCCGGGATTTGGCATGGTGCCGCCTGGGGATATGTCGTTTGGGGTGCAATTCATGGTATCTCCCTGGTTGTTCACAGACTCACAGAAGACCACTCCCATCGGTCGGAGAAAGCAAGGAAGTGGTGGCAAAGCTTTCCTGGTCTAGTTGTTGCATGGCTGTTAACTCAGACAATGGTGTTCGTGTCTTGGGTCTTTTTCCGACTGCCGAATCTGAAACAATCGGGTTTGGTAATTCAACGTCTCTGGGGTCATCCAGCTGATGCCCAGTTTGCCGCCAAGGTCTACGGCGAGGCAATTGGTTTGGATCAATCCCAATTGACTTTTTTGCTTTGGATTCTGGTGGCACTGATGTTCTTCGTATATACAGTACACCGGGGTCTAAAGTTACAGCTGAATTGGCCTGTGAAGCTGCTGCTGGTGCCACTGTGTCTCTACGTGGTTTGGGTATTTGCGCCCCAAGGCGGTCTACCTTACATTTATTTCGATTTCTAGAAGATAGAGGGTGCGATCGCGCCCTCTATCTCTTAATGTGCCGTCGATCAGCTTCACGTCCTACCATAACCAGCGATCGCTCTGCTACACATAAGTAAACCTGACGTTACCTATTTATAATACTTAACCAAAAAAACTGGACAAATACTAAGGAATGTAAATATTATTAGTTACATAGGCAAGGTTAAACCTGCCTCATTCATACGAACCTTCAAAACTAAATCACGCAATCATAAACCAATGACCACAACCATTCAACGTCGCGAAAGCGCCAACGTATGGCAGCGGTTCTGCGAATGGGTTACATCGACCGACAACCGCCTGTATGTAGGCTGGTTCGGCGTTCTGATGATCCCCACCCTGCTATCCGCAACCATCTGCTTCATCATCGCCTTCATCGCCGCTCCCCCAGTGGACATCGACGGTATCCGCGAACCAGTTGCAGGTTCCTTGATGTACGGAAACAACATCATCTCTGGTGCAGT